>JASHUH010000444.1 GCA_030040115.1 Acidobacteriaceae bacterium
TGGCGTGGCGCGTCAGGCTGCCCGCAATGCTCTCGGCCATCTCCGCCGATTGCTCCAGCCCCATCTGCGTCAGCTTCACGCTGATGTTGGCGTCCAGCTTGCGCGCGGCAATGGCGTCCAGAAGGCGGTGGTACACTTCCGCCGCCCGATGCGCCTCGCCTTCTGAAGTTACGCTTTCGCCGAGCGAGTCCAGCGTCACCGCCATTCCCTGGCGATTCACCGCTTGGGCCGCACGTAGCGCATCTTCCAGTGTCAGCCCGGCAACAAAGCGCGAACTGATGCGCACGCCCACGCGAGAGTGCTCGCAAAACCGCCGCAGAGCTTGATTGTGGGAGAGGGTAATAAAGGCGGAACGAAGTACGTCCATGGGCCGGTCCTGCCGCAGAGCGCCGGGAGGGGAGCCCTGATTCTCTGGACATTCCAGTGTCGCACATCCGGAGCCTGTTATGAACCATTACCCCCGGGTGGGCCCCGAGCTCACCGCCTCTGCGCTTACCGCACCTGATACACGGCGCTCCCGTGCGCCGGTAGCATTAGGCTGATCTCCTTCGACTCCTTGGTCACCGAGCTGTCCCATACGCTCTGGGCAGTGTGTTTCTCGCCGTCCAGTCCCAGCTCCTTCCAGGTCGCGCGCAGCGTCACCGGATGGTCGTCAAGATTGAAAAAGCCAAAGTACTCCGCGTATCCGCGCTCCCCGGCCTGGTTGATGGTCGCGCGCCACACCCGCGCATTTTCAAAGCCGGGCCCCAGCGCCGCCGTATTCACCGGCCCGCTGTACGTCGCGTTCTGGTTCATGAACAACAGGTCCTGGTTGGTCATCAGCGACCGCGTCAGCGGGTCGAGGCACGTCAAATTCGCACCCATGATCAGCGGTGAGCGCGTGATCGCCCACAGTGCAAACTCGGTCTTTTGTTCGTCGGCCGTCTCCCGTGTCTGCCGTATTTCGCCCCAGCCCGGATGCGGACCCAGATAACCCTCCGGCAACATGTCGGCGTCCGGCCAGTTGCCCGGCCCCGTGTAGGTGAACCACTTGGCCAACAGGTCGAAAGCGTTCCGAATCCCCGACGGGAAGTCCCCTTGCCCCGGCTTATGCTCGAACGTCCAACCATCCCAGTGGTCGTCGGAGATCCTCCACATCTGCGCGTATTGCCCCACTTCGGCCGCGTGGTCGAGCGCCGTCGGCCCCGGTGACAGGCTCAGTACAATCGGCCGCCCCGTCTTGCGGATCGCCTCGGCAATCTGCCGGATCTCCGTAGGCCGGTAGGGCCGGTCGGCGATGCAATCCACCTTGAGAAAATCCAGACCCCAGCGCGCGTAGAGCTTCAGCATCGAGTTGTAATACGCCTGACCCGCGGCGTTGTCTTTCATGCCCCAATTGCTGTCATCCCACGGGCAGGGCGAGCTCTCATCCGCAGCGTCCGCGGCATGAAAGCTCGTTCCCTCGATGGGTAGATTCGCCGTCACCGCATCGCGCGGGATTCCTCGCAAAATATGAACTCCAAACCTGAGCCCCTGCGCATGGATCCAATCCGCCAGCGGCTTGAACCCCTCACCATTCGCTGACGACGGATAGTGCGCCGGGTCCGGAATCAGCAGCCCGTGTTCATCGATCTTGTATTTCCGCTCCGCCAGGTTGTGGCCCGAGGGGTTCTGCATGTACCACCCCTCGTCGATTACCACATACTGCCAGCCAAACTGCCTCATCCCGGCCAGCACCTCAGCGTTGGCCTTGAACTGCTCTTCGTCAATCGTGAAGCCATACGCGTCCCAGCTATTCCAGCCCATCGGCGGCGTAGGCGCCGGCGTCTGCGCGTGCACTGAATTTGCCACCATTGCCATCACCACAGGAACTGCAGCCGCAATCCATCTGTAACCTGACATGGCTAGACGTATACCACACCTGGGCCGTGGATCACGGCCTGCTTAGCTGCCACGCCACTCTCAAGCTGTGCCGCTGTGCGGTTTCGGTCTTGGCGCGGCTCACCTTGGCCCGGCTACAATTCCCGCATGACGCCCTCTTCTCTCACCCGTCGCGAGTTCCTCCAATCCACTGCCGTCGCCGGTTCCGGCGCCGCCCTCATGGCTGTCGCGCCATCCGCCCTCTGGCCAGATGCTGTTTCTCCCGCGCAACCCGAAGTTCCCGCGTGGGCCACAAAGCCCATGCGTTGGTTCCAGCTCACGCTGGTCGAAAATGATCCCATCTACTACGATCCGCACTTCTGGCTCGACTACTTTCAGCGCACGCGTTCCGAGGGCGCCTGCATTAGCGGCGGAGGCTGCGTCGCCTACTATCCCACCCAGATTCCCTTTCACCATCGCAGCACCTGGCTCGGCAGCCGCGACTGCCTGGGCGATCTCGTCACCGGCTGCCGCAAACTTGGCATGTCCGTGCTCATCCGCACCGACCCTCACGCCACCTGGGACGACACCAAAGCCGCGCATCCTGACTGGATCGCTGTTGACGCCGAGGGCCATCCCCGCCCCCACTGGGCCGCGCCGAATATGTGGCTCACCTGCGCCTACGGCCCGTACAACTTCGAGTTCATGACCGCGGTCCACAAAGAAATCATGACCCGCTACCGTCCCGACGGCCTCTTTCACAACCGCTGGGACGGTGAGGGCATTTGCTACTGCGTTCACTGTATTGAGAATTTCCGCGCCGCTGCCGGTCTCGACCTGCCGCGCACGACCAATCCTCAAGACGCCACCTACCGAGCGTGGTCCGCCTGGCGCCGCCAGCGCCTCATGAGCCTCGTCGACCTTTGGAACGCGACCATCCGCGCCATCAATCCCGAGTCCTCCACCATCCCCAACAGCGGCGGCGCTCTCGCCAACGTCGATTCCATCGACCTCGGCAGTCGCGTTCCCTTACTGGCGGCCGACCGTCAGGGCCGCAGCGGTCTCGCCACGCCCTGGTTCATCGGCAAAACCGCCCGCGAGTACCGCGGCTTTCTAGGCGGCGCCAAGCCCGGCATCGGCCTCTTCGGCGTCGGCGTCGAGGACCGCCATCGCTGGAAAGACAGCGTCACCAGTAACGCCGAAATTCGCATCTGGGCCCTCGAAGCCATCGCCAACGGCATGGTTCCCTGGTGCTGCAAATTTTCCGGAACCCTCCATGACGAGCGCTGGCTCAAGGAGGTTGAAGACATTTATCTCTGGACAGAGAAGCACCGTAAATACCTCGCTCAGCGCCAGCCCATCGCTCGCGTCGCCATCGTCTATTCGCAGCAAACCGCGTGGAACTTCGGCGCCGATGCACACGCCCAAGTCGAGGACTGCGCCCTCGGCTGGTGCCAGGCCCTCATTGAATCGCGCATTCCCTTCGAGATGATCCACGACCGGCTTCTCGATCCAGCACACATTTCCCGCTACAAAGCTCTCATCCTGCCCAATATCGCTGTGCTCAGCGATGCCCAATGCGACCAGCTTCGCGCGTTCGTCGCCGCCGGCGGCAGCCTCATCGCGACGCACCAAACCAGCCTCTACGATCCCTCTGGCGCGCTGCGCAAAAACTTAGCCCTCGCCGATCTGTTCGGAGTCGATTGGACTGGCAAATCCGAAGCGCCGATGCAGAACTCCTACATCCGGCTCGAACACGAAGCCCTGCCCCACAGCCCGTTCTTCGCCGGCCTTGAAGACGCGCCCCGCGTCATCAACGGCGTCAGCCGCCTCGAAGTCACGCCGCGCGCGCCCTTCGCTGAAACCCCCTTCACCCTCATCCCCAGCTATCCCGACCTGCCCATGGAGGAGGTCTATCCGCGCGTCCCCCGCACTGACATTTCCTGCCTTTATCTCCGCCAGCCCGCCGGACGCGTCGCCTACTTCCCTTTCGACATCGACCGCACCTTCTGGGAAGTCCTCTCGCCGGATCACCTGAAGATGATGCGCAACACCCTCCTCTGGGCCATCAACGAGCCCGCGCCCGTCGAAGTCGAAGGCCCCGGACTACTCGACGTCAACCTCTGGCGCAATCCCTCCTCCATCACCGTCTCCCTCGTCAACCTCACCAACGCCATGACCATGAAAGGCCCCGTTCGCGGCTTTTCCCCTATCGGCGCGCAAACCGTCCGGCTGCGCCTCCCGGAGCTCGCCCAGGCCCGCGAAGCCCGGCTTCTCGTCGCCGGTCAAACCGTCCTCATCGACCGCTCCGGCGCGACCGTTAACATCGGCGTCTCCTCGATCCTCGATCACGAAGTCGTCGCCATCGACATCTGATGGCGCGAAGAATCTCGTTGTTGGAGCTATCGGTTATCGCTCTCGAACGAAAAACGCCCGGACCGCAAAGGCCCGGGCGCGTGATCGGGAAGGGCCGGCAAGCAGACCCTGCCCATCCCTCGGCCTCATCGCCGTACTTGGAAAGTCAACGTGGTCGTCTTCGTCACCCCTCCGCCCGTTCCCGTGATCGTAATCGGATAAGTTCCGGTGGGAGCGTTCCGCGCCACCGTCAGATTGAAATCCGTCGTCCCCGAACCCAGCGCCGGCAGCGAGCTGGGGTTGAAGCTCGCCGTCACGCCGCTGGGCACGCCCGTTGCCGAGAAGCTGATTGCCGCGTCGAACCCGCCCGAGACCGTGGTCGTCACCACCGCGTAGCCGCTCTGGCCCTGGTCAAGATAGCCCGAGCTGGGCGAAACCGAGATGGTGAACGCGCCGCTGGCTGCAGTCGTCACGGTGAGCGATACCGAGGTGGTCTCCTTCGTCGAGCCCGACGTCCCGGTCACGGTGATGCCGTAGGTCCCCGCCGTCACTGTCGAAGCTGCCGCGATGGTCATCGTCGAGCTTCCCGTTCCCGTGATCGAGCCGGGGCTGAAGCTCACGGTCACCCCCGACGGCTGACCCGCCGCCGAAAGCGTCACGGCCGAATCGAACCCTCCGCTCACCGTGCTCGTAATCGTCACGCTCCCTGCATTCCCCTGGACCACGGAAACCGAGCCAGGCGAGGCGGAGAGGCTGAAGCCCGGCGTCGCACTCGAAGACCCCGCCAAAGCTGCGATCAGGGCCGCCCCGTTCGGGCTGCCCCATCCCGTCGCCAGGTCGTAGCCCACGGTCGCCGCGTAGCCGTTGCTCCCGCTCGTGATGTCATGAAAATCCGCGTCGTAGCTCGACTCGTTTCCGATCGAGTACAGTGCGGGATTGATGAAGCCCAGCACTTTGTTTTCATTGGCTACAGACTGCTGATTCACGAGCGCCAGATAGCCGGCCCACATGGGCGTGGCAAAGCTTGTTCCCCCGTACTCGTTTGCCGTGCACGTCGTCTGGTCGGCGCAAACGTAGAACGTGAAGTTGGCGTTGGCTGAGACATCCGGCCCGTTGCGATAGC
>JASHUH010000445.1 GCA_030040115.1 Acidobacteriaceae bacterium
GCCCTCCCAGTCCGCTTTTCCGTATGGATTGATCGGCTTCGTCTCCGGGATACCCATCCCGAAATGATCGTCGAGACGGAAGAAGGTGCCTATATGTGCACTGCCGTGCGTTGTCTCACCGATGAGCGTTGCGCGCTTCAACATCTTCAGGTTGTAACAGAACTGTTCGGCGCCGGATATCGTTGTTCCGGAGGTCAGCACGTAGACCGGTTTGTCCGCCAATCGGCTCCCTGGAACGGGGGATTGCGTCTGCGATGGCTGAGTCGTGTTGTCCCGTGGGTCGTACCAGTCAACCGGATGACTGAAGAGATAAGATGCGATGAGAGAAACCATGCCGGGATAACCGCCCCCGTTATCGCGCAGATCAAAGATGATCGCATCCACGTTATTCAATTTCGCCATTGCGGCCACCGCCGTTGACCGGCAGACCGATGGGTCTGGAAATGAGTTGAGTTTGAGATAGCCGATGTTGTGCGGCAGTATCTCGACATTCTCGAAAGTGCAGTTGTTCTGCCGCAACGCTTCATGGTAACGCTCGATGGCTCCGGGAGGCGGCGCCGGCGGTCCAGCCGGGAGTGGGTCCACGCTGTAGACGACCATCAGGTGCATGTCCTGGCTTGCCTTTCGGATCTGCTTCGTCAGCAAATCGGCAAAAGCTGGACCGTCCATGATCGCGTTGTAGTCACCACTCTTTTCGTGTGAATGCAAGGTGTCTGCTATCCTCTGCGCAACTTCTCGATCGAAGTAGTGCTCCTCGAGATTGCTTATGGCAGCCTCGATGATGCGCTGGCGTTCCGCCGCGTCGAGTTTCGTTTCCACAGCCGGGACCAGGAGGAATGCCTCGGCCATTTGTGGCTTTGAGCGAGAACTTGGTTCCCCCGGAACGCCGGGCCCGAGAACCTGATCTGAACCGTCGCCGGGGACGAGCAATGTGAACCCGGCAGAAAGGAAGGAATTCAGCCGTCGGGATGCAACAGCGCTCTGGAACGCTGCGGGTAACGGCCTGTATGCGCCAGTGCGGCCAATCAGGATGGACAGCACACTCAGCGCCGCCACAGCCAGAACACCTCCGAAAAGGACTGCGCTCGGACGGAGCGGGTCGTCTTCCAGGACATAAAACGAGGGAACACCGCTAAGCCGGTGCGCCGATACAGAAACAAGTGTTCGCTCGCTGCTGCGATGTGTCCGTGGAACAGAAGACACGAGATCGAAAAACAGATCGAACCAGAGCTGTAGCCGCGGCCAGAAACCCCGCTCGTCCCTTAATCGGTCCCGGAAGAGCTCAATCGCGGCATCTCCATAAGCTTCACGGAACGAGGCAGGGTAGAGCCGTAAAAGGCAGGAATATATCCTCTCAGACATGATCCCCTCCCAGAATCTTCTTGGTCCGTGCCACGCGGAGGAGATCGGCCAGCCTCTCAGCCTCAGCACGTGCGACCTTTCGACCGGACGATGCCAGGCGATAATAGCGGCGCCGTTCGTCGCCACCGTCGGGATCGTTGCTTCGATCCACTTCTGCGATCAGACCTTCTTCCAGAAGCGCTTGGATTGAACTGTATAAAGTTCCGGGTCCCAGCCTCATGCGGCCATTGGTTTGTTGCTCCACCTGCCGCATGATGCCGTAACCATGAAGGTCTTCATCAGCGAGAGAAAGCAGAATCTGGAACGCTGCCGAGGGCAGTGGGTCGAGTTTTCGTTTTGGCATACAGTGCTCGATGATCGATACATCGAAGATCGATCATACCTCCCAGCGGATTTCTTGTCAAGTCGAACATTGCTACTAACGGGAACTGCATCAGCGCCCGTTAAGCTGTGGACGGCCCTGATCGTCCTCTTGGGAATCTTTTCCTGGATACTGACCGTCGCGGTTGAGGATTACCGCGAGTACAAATCGTTTGAGCATACCTTCGATTCGCTCGCTTCGGAATGCACCGAACAAGACGGCTGTACTTTTCCTGGGTACGACTTAACCCTTGAGTGAGCGATTGTCGGAAAAGACTCCCGGACTGCACGGCCCCTGGGCCAGCATTCAGCCCTGAGGTCTGCTAAGCGGATGCCTTGAGCACGCGCCTGTCTTCGTTCCAACTTTGATTCAGGATTGGTCCTGCTAACGGAAGCACCAGCTGAACCGGTGAGTGATCCACTTCGAGCTGCGCCAGAAAGCAGCGAAAGTATTCGGCAACGAGTGGCGACGAATTGTCGGTCAGTACGGCAAGGTGTGTTTCCAGGCAAATTGTCGGGTCATTGAGCGGCCTTGCCACAAGGCCCGGACGGGCGATGCGCTCAGCGCCGGTCGGGGTCAGCCATGCCAACAGCTTGTCGTCCGTGAGGAGCCGGGGGATGTGATCGGGGTGGTTTACGCGATGCAGAATTCTCAATCCGTCGCCAGCGGTCTCAGCGCGGCGCAGAATCAGGTCATGCAGCCACGGATGGTCGCTCTTGTGAAAGAAGATCCAAGGATAGGACACGACCTCGGTCAAGCTCACCGACTGGCGCCCGGCAAGCGCGTGCCCCTCGCGAAAAGCGATCATGAAGGGGGTCTTCGCTACACACCGGCTTATGAGCTTTCCATTTTGCGGCGGGGAGATCACCAGCGCAACGTCAAGATCGTGTCTTTGGAGCGCCAAAAGCAGTTGCTCGGTGTTAGCCAAGTCGAGTTGCGGTCTGACGTTACGATAGAGGCGCATTTCAACGGATTCCAGGAGCCGATGCCAGCACTCCGGGAGAAACGAGGATGCACCGATTCGCAGAACATGCTGCCCGCCATGTCGAGCCTCCTGAGCATCGTGCATTCCCCGATGGTAGGCGTGAACGATGTCCACCGCCGCAGGAAGTAAGGCGTGCGCCGCGGCAGTCAGTTTGTCGGCCCCGTTATTCGATTCGTAGAGCAGCATCTTTATGCGGCGTTCGATGGCCTTGAGCTGCTTGGACGCGGCCGATTCGGAGATCCCGACGCGCTGCGCGGCCAGCGTGAGGTTGCCCACTTCCTTCAGGGCGACGACGAGCGCGAAGTCGCGGACCCGCAGCGTGTCTGCGGACACAGCCGCTTTGCGGCGCTGGCGATTGAAAGAAGGCACGGATCGCCCACCGAAACGAACGGCTGGCGCAGCCGGCCCGCGTCCACTACCCTGAATGCAGGCCAAT
>JASHUH010000446.1 GCA_030040115.1 Acidobacteriaceae bacterium
AGGTAGTCGCCGCCAAAGCCGTAGGCTCCGCACGCGTCCGGCGAGAAGATTGCGACCGATTGTTCCGTATCCGTTCCGTTGCAAGATCCCGCTGCGATTAGCCTGGCGAATACCCCGCTCCTGCGGTTATATCCGATTGCGTCGCGATCATCGGACAGTATCGCCTTTTCGAGCGGCGAAAATGTCGTTCCACCAATCAGCGTGATCTCACCCACGTGATCCGTATCGTCGAAGCTGTGCGGATGGGTTGCATCTTTCGAGTCGTTTGCGTTCGCAATGGCGCGAACCGAGAGATTTACCGGAATCGCGGCTTCGCCGCTCCCGATCTTGTCGAAATGGATCGAGATCAGTGAAGGCCTCTGGTGCGCATAGGGCGTCGAATCGAAATGGAATGGCTCGACCGCAACCACATGGCCTGAAACCAAAGTTCCTTTTGCGATTCTCTGGCCGTCCGGCAGCACAATCACCTGCATCGTCTTCGCCGTCACGGTATCGTCCACCCTGGCTTTGTTTGCATCGACGGAATGGACAAAGCGGACAGGGATCGCAGTCGAAGGGGGTAAGGAAACGGACGGCGCAGGCGCCGCAGTGGCCGCGCACAGGACCAGATTCACGATTGCAAAAGCAAGCATCCCCAGCTTCATGGTCAGCATTTTCGGCATGTTTTAAACTCCTCGGCGTCGGGCATGAAATCCGACCCTTCGATCAAACCACGGACCAACCTTAAGGGATTCTGAAGTTTGCCTGAAGTTTTGGCTCCGGCCGACTCTGATCGCACAGGGTGAGGTACATTTTGAGTCATGAGCCTGGCAAACGCCGAGCAATCCGGCCAGACGCTGCGCATCCTCGTCATTGAAGACGAGCGCAAACTCGCGGCAGCCATTGCTGAAGGCCTGGAGGGCAATGGCTGCGAAGTGGCTCTGGCCGAATCCGGAGAAGCCGGCATCCGGCAACTGCGCCAATCCGCTTTCGATCTGGTTTTGCTCGATGTCATGCTGCCGCGCATGGGAGGCCTGGAAACATTGCGTGAGATGCGCCGCAGCGGATTTCGCACTCCCGTTCTGATTCTCACGTCGCGCGGATCGGTGGACGATCGGGTGCGCGGTCTCGACGCCGGGGCCGACGATTACCTGGTCAAACCGTTCGCATTTCCCGAGCTGCTGGCGCGCGTGCGCGCGCTCCATCGGCGGTCGAATCCGGCAACCACTTTGGTGCTCGAGCTTGCCGACCTGAAAATGGACTTAAGCGGGCGCGTGGCCACGCGCGGCAATATGACGCTCGATCTGACCGGCCGCGAGTTCGACCTGCTCGAATACCTGCTGCTCAACAGCGGATCGGTTGTTTCACGTGAGATGGTGGCTCGCGACGTCTGGAAAACCACGGTGCGGTATACTTCCCTCGATAACGTGATCGACGTTCATATCGCACGCATTCGCAAGAAGCTCGACGACCCATTTCCCGTCAAGTTACTGCATACTGTCCGCGGCCTTGGCTTTGTGCTGCGCCAGGCAGAGGAAAAATAGTGCGCCTGCGCCCCAGGTACATCCGTGACCGGCTTACGCTCTGGTATCTCGGCATCTTCGCCATCGTGCTGGGTGTTTACATAATCGGGGCGTGCGTCCTTCAATACTGGCAGCTCATCAACGAGCTGCACCGCGCCGAAATCCAGGAGCTGGAAACGATTGAAGGGCTTTTGTACTTCGCCCCCGACGGTCGCTTGCTTTTGCATCAGGACTACCACAGTCACCCCCAATCGAGAGGCGTGCTCGACGAGTATCTTGAGGTGCTGACTCCGGATGGACAGGTGCTGTTGCGCAATGACCATCTGCAGGGAATGGATCTGGGCGGCGCGCCCACGCCGGGCGAAGGAGATGTAGGCTACAAATCCACAAGAATGCGTCTGGCCGGCGGCGCCCCGGTGCTCGCCATCAGCCACCTTCACATCCTTGATGGCGAACCTCTTCTCATCCGGCTTGCTTACGGCACAGATCCAATCAGGGATCGCCTGCTTGAATTTCTTGTGCTCCTGCTGCTCGCCGTCCCCTTGGCGCTGGTCGCCGCCGGGGTTGCCGGCTACCGCATCGCCGGCAAGGCGTTGAACCCGCTCGAAGAGATGGCCCGGCGAACCGAGCAAATCACGGCTCGCCGCCTCAGCGAGCGAATCCCCATTGACAATCCGCACGACGAGTTCGGGCACATGGCGCGTGTGCTCAACGGACTGCTCGCGCGGCTGGGCGAATCGTTCGAAAAACTGCAGCACTTCACTTCCGATGTTTCTCATGAGCTGCGCACGCCGCTTGCCGCCATGCGCAGCGTCGGCGAAGTCGGCTTGCAGGAGGACCACAGCCCGGAAAAGTACCGCGACATCATCGGCAGCATGCTGGAAGAAGTAGCGCGGCTGACGGCCATGATTGACACCTTGCTGACCATCGCCTATGCGGATTCGGGAGAAGTCGAGCTGCACCGCACCTTCTTCACACTTAACGATCTCGCTCAGGAAGCGGTCGCGGTTGTCGGGGTTCTTGCCGAAGACAAGAAGCAGACCATCTCTTTAACGGGAGAGAGCCGGTTGCGCCTTTCCGCTGACCGCAACTTCCTGCGCATGGCGGTCATCAACCTGCTCGACAACGCGGTAAAGTATTCGCCTTCGGCTAGCTCCATCCGGCTCCGGATTTCGGAAACTGAAAAATCCGGAAATGGATCGCGCTCGGTCGAGCTCGCCATCGAAGACGACGGCCCAGGAATACCGGAAGAGAAGGCTGCACGCGTCTTCGACCGCTTTTATCGCGTGGACGAAGGCCGCACCCGCGATGCCGGAGGCGCGGGACTTGGACTGGCTATTTCGAAGTGGGCCGTTGAAGCCCATGGAGGCGTCATTTCTGTCCAACCGCGGCTGCCGCACGGCTCGGTGTTCACGATCTGCTTGCCCGCAGCGTAAATCACCCCACCGAGAGGCGATAGATTGCTTCTTGTTTCGCGTAAGCAGCTGATTCTTACCGACAATTCGGCACTTCGGCGCGAGGATACGGCCCAATGCTCATTCTTCCCGTGGGCCGCGCCTGTTCCTGAAGCTATAGTTTGTGAAACAGGCGGATCGGGGAGATCCGACCATTGATTTTGTGGGGTTTAGGAGGGCGGTTTTCCGACCCCTTTTGAAACGGCCAGAACGTGCTTGTGGATGTCGTTGAGAACGCTGCTCGGCCCTGAAGCCGGCGCTGGCGCCCCATTGCCGGGAGGCGCCGCGTTGTCTGCGCGAGGTCCTTCATTCACGGGAGCGGGCTGACCTCGGAAATTTGGGCAGGTGCGAGGCCGGCGGGAAGCTGTCCCGGCGTTGACACGCCGCCGATGGTCAACCGGACCGGAGCCGAGACGCGATTGAGAATGTGGGATTTTCCAACCATCTGCACGAAGACCTTGTATGCGCCCGGGGCAAGGCCCAATGTTACAACATCGAACGGCGCGCCGCCCACCGCGACTGACCCTGCATCCATCAGGCGTTCGCCATCGACTGAGAGATAGACCTCGTAGTGATCAACGGTCTCTTCAGAGCCGTTGCCGGTGAAGGACGGGACCGGCTTAATAAGGGTGCCTGAGACACTGGCGCTCACCAAGCCGCAGTTGTCGATTCCGGTTTCCACCTCGGTGCCTTCTTCGTAGTCGTTCCAGGTGGCGACCTGCAACAGTGGAAGGTTCGATGGCGCTCGCGACAAGTACTTGGCCACGGCTGAAAGCGATCGGACGAAGGTCAGGCCGCAGGCTTGGTCTACTTTGCGTCCCTGGCCCCAGGCAGCCAGCCGATCGTCGAATCCTTTGAAGAACGACCCGGAATAAAGGCGTCCCGGGTTGCCGGCGACCTGGGAGTAGAAGGAGTCGAGTTTGCCGAGTTCTTCGCCGCTTGAGACTTCGGCGTTGTGGGGAAGGCTGCCGAACCAGAAGAAGCCTCCCACGGTGCCAGAGGCGTGGCTCGGACCATCAAGAATAAAGATTGGATTTCCGGGCGCCTGCGCCTCGGCGTTCGCCCAGTCGATGTCGCCGTTGTCAAAGACGTAGACCACGGGGCGGCCGTTGATTCTCAGGTAATTCTGCAGCCTGAAAAAGTGACTCTGGGCGAAGGACATGTCGCTCATCAGCTTGCTGAACTGCTCGCCGGGCGAGTGAAGCTTGTTGAGATGATTTTCGCTGACCGAGAACAGGAAATTGGGGAACTTCGGCATCTCGCGAGCCATGGCAAGTGCGCCCGCGGCATCGGCGCCGGCGGTGTTGGCCTCAGCCACCATCGCGCCGTCATAGCCGCGCGAGATCATGTCCTGGATGGTGCGGTCGATCTGGACCGGATCCTCGGTCGAATATCGAACTCTGAGCGGGTCGCGCTTATCATGCGAACCCTCGCAGGGGGATTCAGAGCACTTCCACCAGGGCATCCAGTGAGCGAGGACCTTACCGTTGAAGCCCGGCGGCAGCAGATTTTTGAGCGAGACCTTGCTGACGTTTCCGGGCGCGGCGTCGCCATTGGGAAGAGCGCCAAATGAGCTGGAGGCGCTGGTATTGTTGCTCGTCAGTTGCGTCAAAGTGGCCGCATGCTGCGCCGTTGACAGATTTGCAGTAAAAGAGATCGGGAGGAAAAGCAGGGGTGGCAGGCATTTGGCGAATGTACTCATAGTTTCCACCATCTTAACTCTCTGAGAAGCAATGCCAAGCCGGCCAGGCGGGTTGGAACCTGGTGGCGCCGCACGTCTCAAAATCCAGGTAAGGATAGCCCATCGTGCGCGCCATGTCTTTATGTCCGGCGTACGCCTGAACCGTCCGCAGGTCATTTCCATTGCGGAGCAGGGCGGTGATGTAGGCGCGG
>JASHUH010000447.1 GCA_030040115.1 Acidobacteriaceae bacterium
CGCACATGCTGGTGTTGGCGGAAACGGAGTTCTGGCCTAATTTGCTCAGCGGTTGTTTCCGGCGGGGAATTCCGGTTGTGGTGGTGAACGCACGGATTTCCGACCACTCCTGGCCCCGCTACCGGCGATTGCGGCGCCTCTGGGCGCCCTACCTGAGCCGCCTGAGCCAGGTGCTGGCGCAGAGCGAGACGGACGCGGCACGGCTGCTGGCGCTGGGCTGCCGGCCGGAGTGCGTCTCGGTGGCCGGGAACCTGAAATTCGACGTGCGCCCCCCCCAGGAGAACGAAGCGGTCCGCCTGCTGCGCGTTCATGGCCGAGGGTTGCGCTGGGTGGTGGTGGGCAGCACTCTGGAAGGCGAGGAAGCCGCGCTGCTGGGGGCGTGGCCCCGGCTGCTGGATGCCGATGCGCAGCTTGCGATGGTGCTGGCGCCACGGCATCCGGAGCGGTTTGCGGCGGTGGCCGCCCTGGTGGCTGGATCGGGATTCCCGTGGTTACGACGGTCGGAATGGGCTGCGGTTTCGGGACCGCTGCGACCGGGCGCCATCGTTCTGCTGGACACCATCGGCGAGCTGGCCGGAACCTATTCGCTGGCTTCGGCGGCGTTTGTGGGCGGCAGCCTGGTTCCCGCGGGTGGGCACAATCCACTGGAGCCGGCGCAGTTTGGGGCGCCGATCGTGATGGGGCCGCACTACGCCAACTTCCGCAGCGTCGTGGAAGACCTGCGCGCGCACGACGCGCTCCGCATCGCGGGCAACGACGAGTTAGCTGCGGCTTTGACCGAATTGTTGCAGGACCGCGCGGCGGCGGAGGCCATGGGAGCGCGCGCCAAACAGGTCTTCGATCAGCAAGCCGGCGCCACGGCGCGGTGCGTGGAGACGATCCGCGCGCTGCTGGGCGCCGAAACCGCAGCGGAGCGCCCGGCATGACGACGCGGCCTTGGCTGCAGCCGCTTGCGCCGGTCTACCGGCTGGGGTTGGCTTTACGAGAACTGCGGCTGCGCACCGGGCTGGAGCGGGTGCGGAGGCTGCAATGGCCCGTGGTGAGCGTGGGCAGCCTTTCAGCCGGAGGCGCGGGCAAAACGCCGCTGACGATTGCGCTGGCCCGGGCGCTGAACGGGCGCGGCATAGTTGTGGATGTGCTTTCGCGGGGTTACGGGCGCGCAGGCCGGGCCGCGGCGCGGGTGGATCCTGAAGGACGAGCGGAAGAGTTCGGCGATGAGCCACTGGTGATTGCACGGGAGGCCGGCGTGCCGGTGTACGTGGCTGCGGAACGGATTGACACGGGCCGGCTTGCGGAAAGGCGCTCCGCGCTGTCGCCTTTTAGTGTGCATCTTCTCGACGACGGGTTCCAACACCGGCAACTGGCGCGGGATGTGGACATCGTGCTGCTGAGCCGGCGGGATTTGCAGGACCGGCTGCTGCCGGCCGGTAATCTGCGCGAGCCGTTGCAGGCTGTGCGCCGGGCGGACGCGATCGCGATTTCCGCGGATGAGGCTGAAATTGAAACGGAGCTGCGCGACCGGGGTTGGCGCGGCGCGATGTGGCGGGTGCGGCGGGGGATGGAGGTTCCGGCAGTCGAAGGGCCGGTGATCGCCTTCTGCGGCATTGCGCGGCCGGAGCAGTTTTTTGCAGGTCTCGAAGCCGCCGGGCTGCGGCTGGCGGCGCGCATCGCGTTTCGCGATCATCACCGCTACGCGGCCCGCGATTTGGAGCGCCTCAGAGCGGCGGCGCGGGCAGGTTATGCCACGACTTTGGTCACGACCGAAAAGGACCGCGTGCGGCTGGGGAAGCTGGTTGAGTCGCTTCCGAAGGACCTTGCTATCAAGGCCGCGCAGCTTCACATGGAAATCGAAGACGAAGAGGCGGCTATCGCTTGGCTGATAGATAAGTTGGGATCGGAAGATGGATCCGGCCCGCTCAAATCTTTACGAAAATCTTCTTGCGGTAAAGCGCCCACACCGGAATGAAGCACAAGGCGGTGAATGAGACCGAGAAGGCGAAGGCGCCCCAGGACGGATCGGGAATGTGGGCGAAAACATGCAAGTGGATGTAGCCGATGGGCGTCATGCGCATGCCATTCCAGCGGAAGTGGATGTCATAAAGCGCGTGGGGCAGCAATTCGCTGATCATATAGGCCATGATGGCGTTGGAGCCGAAGACCAGCCACGGCCAGGCAACGCCCTTGCCCCAGCCCCGGCGGCCCCAGCCGCGCTGTTCCATGGCCCAAAAGATGAGGGCGAAGGCAGTCAACGACCAGCCCGCAGCGACGAGCACGTAGGAGCTGGTCCACATCTTCTTATTCAGCGGAAACCACTCCGACCAGAGATAACCCGACGCCAGGCAAGCCGCGGCGGCCGCGGCTAGGCCGAGGGCCTTGGTTTTGACGAGCCTCTGACCGGCGACCCATAGCCCGGCCAGGAGGCCGATAAGCGTGGTGGCGAGGGCGGGAATGTCGCTGAGCAGGCCCTCCGGATCGCGCATGTTGAAGAGCGGCCAGTCTTCATAGAGGTGGCCGGGGAAGATATGACGGTCGAGCCAGGCCACGATGTTCCAATCTTTATCGAGGAAGGGAATGTCGCGCCCGGGCAGGCCGGCGCCGGGCACGGGAACCCAGCGCAACAGGACCCAGTAACCGACGAGAGCCGCAGCCAGCACGGCAACCTTGGTCCAGATTCGCCGGTCCCAAACGTAGAAGAGGCCGACGACCAGGTAGCAGATGGCGATGCGCTGCAAGACGCCGTAGATGCGCAGGTGCTGGAGGTGGAAAAACGGAAAGCCGTTGACCACGATGCCGAGCAGAAAGAGGATGGCGGCGCGGCGGACGGTGTGCCAGGCCAATTCGGCGCGCGTGGCGCCGCGCACCAGCCGCGATCGGGTGGCGACAACGATGGAGACGCCCACGACGAAAAGAAACGTGGGGAAAACCAGATCGGTGGCGGTAAAGCCGTTCCAGTCCGCGTGCTTCATCTGGCTCCAGGCCGCGGGCCCGCCGTTGTTGTTCACCATGATCATGAAGGCGATGGTGACGCCGCGGAGCACGTCGAGCGAGAGCATGCGCTTGCCGGGCGCGCGTATCTCTCCCGGCTCGAGAGGCGCTGCGGGCGGTTCGACGTGGGTGAGAGGCTTCTCCCGGGCTGGGGCGGCGATTTCGATGGTCGAGGATTGATCTTTCCGGACCAAGGAGGGGCCGGGGGACGCAATGCCGTGGCCCGGGTCGAAGGTCTGGATGTGCGGCCGGTCTGGATCGGTCATGGATCCTCTCTTGGGCAACGCTCTACGCAATGGAAATTAGCCTACGCGCTGCGAGCCTGTTCGCCAAGTGGATTCCTGCACGCGTGGTGGGTCGGGTTGATGAAGGTTCGCCTTTGGATGCGTGGGCGGGAGCGGGCGCCCGAAGACGCGATAGCTATTTTAGCTAAAATAGCTACGAAGGCCCCCACCCCCACCTTTTTCCTTGGCCGGGAATAGGGGTTTATTTTCATCAACTTGGGTCCTCTGCGGCAGCGTAAGCCGCTGAAAATACAAAACTTGCTCACAAACATCAGAAAACGAACGGTTAAGGCCATTTTTCAGAATTTTTGCACCAGAAAATGTGCTATTTCCCGCTCTGGAAAGGGCGTGATTTGGGATGGATTGGCCTCTTTGCGCCCGAGCACGCCATTTCGACGGGACTTTCAGGTGAAGCGCGAAGTGCGCGCCTTCCTGGTCCTTGAGAGCAAGGATAGCAATTCGAGAGAAATTTCCGGCAGGTTGGAGTTGAGGACGAAAGGCTTTGGGATGAATGGCTTGGAGGGTTGGCGGGGGAGGAAGGGCTTGACGTGGGAACGTTGTCGCACCCGGGGCGCCCCTTCTCAATGTTGGATTCCGGGCCCCGAGACCGAGGCCGACCATACGCACCCATCGGACGTCCCCTGCGGGGGCTGGCGCGCTGGTTTTCGCCTTCGTCCCCAAGGCTGACGCCTGGGGCTACCGTCTTTTTGCCCGCTCAAGCGGGCTTGGCTGGCCGCGGGCGCTATCTTCCTCGAAACCTGCAATGCACAATGTTTGGACGGGACATGCAGGTTTTCTGCTCTCTGTAGGTCGAGGCATCTGGAAGACAAGCTTGGGTGGGCCGCGCACCCGAAGATTCTTCGAGGGTCAGAGTAGCCGACAACACGCTCAGAATCCGAAAACCGGTCATCCTTGCGCCGCCGGCCGCACAACTACAAT
The DNA here is from genome assembly GCA_030040115.1 of Acidobacteriaceae bacterium. GTDB lineage: Bacteria > Acidobacteriota > Terriglobia > Terriglobales > Acidobacteriaceae > Telmatobacter. Next base: position 4,209 of record JASHUH010000447.1, read on the forward strand.
CGAAACCAGCCAACCCAATCGATTACTTGTAGGCGGAGCTTTTTCGTCGCGCGAGATGGCCAAGATAGTCGATCAGTTTGCGCACCAGTCCAGCAGTATGTGGGCATGTTCTCCAGGATGGAGTGTAATTACCTTTCCGCATGTGCGTAGTTTCTCGATCACCTTTGGATCGCGATAGGCAATGGGTGGGTCGCCAACCATCGGGACGTGCACGGGAGTTGGCATCGGCCGTCCCTCATTGGAAATGATCGCGAGGTAGGTTCCCGGTACAACTTCTCTGAAGTGAGCCGTGCCTGATGCCCGGAAGAAGATGTCAGCGAATGGAGATGGCTGTGGCGGGTTATCGAGCGAGATCAAGCGCGGAGACGCCATCGTAGCACCGGCAGCGGACATCGCCGCGAGTCCTTTGGGGGTCATCTCCAGCTCTATCGAAGCGACGTCATCGCGCAGCACAGCCTCAATCGAGCACGGCGGCTGGCCCCCTCCAACCAAGAGGGGTTCGCGAAACAGGTCGAAGTTGCCGCATGTCAGCGTCCTTACGTACATTCCCATCCCGTATCCGGTACCGGCCGATACCCAGTAGCGGCCCGGAACCACGTCCTTGAACGAATGCTTTTCGTTCGGCGCCATGAGTCGCCAGCATACATTGCTAACGTTCGTCTCACCCTGCTGCCCCGATAGGCTAAAACAAATGTCCCGTTGAATGCGGAGAGTGGGACTCGCTGCGGCTACCTGGGTGAAGCTCGTCATTATGTCTATCGGAATTGAGACCGGATGCTGCAAAGGCATTTCCAGAAGAGTCCGTGGTCCATCCTGCACTGTAAACTCTACCAACCCGCGATATTCCTGTGTGCTTCCGTCTTTCCATGGGCTTGCTGCGCCGTTCTTGGCCCAGTCATTGCGTGGCCACAGAGTGGCATGTAGGGCATAACTGCCTTGGGGCGCAAACAGGATGAATCTGAAATGGTCATGGTCCCAATAAGGATAGAGTGGAACGAATTGCCCGTCGTCACCAGTAACACTTGATCCACCTGATCCTGCGCCATCTGCCAAGTCCCCCGAGTAAGGAATCGTAACGCGCTGGAACGGCTCTTTTTTCAGGATCCAATTGGCAGTCACTTCCTGACCAGCAACCACGGCAATTGGCTTCGCGTGCGTTTGGTCGGTTGCATTTGGATAATAGGTGGGCGCAAATCCGAGGCGCGCATTCATGTTCATTGTGGGATCGTACGGCCGAGCTATATCCGGGACGGGTGTCATTCCCGTCCGCAGCAGATAAACGCCGGGCTCAATACTCGAAATCCGATACGCTCCCGCGCTGTCTGTGACCGCACCTTGAACAAACTGCCAAACATACAACCCGCCCTGAATACTTCGGCGCAATAGTCCAACGGGTATTTTGATTACCGGCTCGCCAACTTGGTTTTGGATACGTCCGGTGATGACTGCTCCAGGCATTAGGGCCAGTTCCACCTGAACATCCTGATCCTTGATTTGGACCTCTCTGTAATTGCTTATTAGGCCATCCTGTGTCATGGTCCGCAGAAACCCTGATTTCTGTGCCGATATATAAACGGTTCCCGGCGGCACGCCTGAAACCTCGAACCGGCCAAACTCGTCGGTAAGCATAGGATCCCGCAGGAGGCGTGGCCCAGTCGACAACCGCACAAGGACTCCTGGAATCGGCCGCCCATCAACAGTGCTGACGACGACACCGTGAATTGAGGGCAATGACGGTACTTCGTTCTGAGGCGTGGCATTTAAAGGCACCCTCGACTGTTGTCCCGCGCACCGTAGAATCGACAACGTTGCGAAGACAACTAGAAGACCACGCGAAACTGAGGCACGCAGCATTGGAGCTCTCCATCCCAATTCACATTTACTAGGATTGCTGCCTAAATCTTAGCTGACTTCACAACCACTGCGAGAATCAAAACCATATTCGCTAGTCGAGCACGCTGGCTCAGTAAAACATGTTTGTGACAGGATGAGTGCCCAATTTGTCCGGGCCATTTTCGCACAGAACAATCCCGATTGGAAATAACGCCTGAATGACCGGCAATGGGGAAATTGCCTCAAAAAACGGGCCTCGGGGGCTAAAGCCCGCACCTCGTTTGCGGGGTTTCGGCACGACTGAAGTCGTGCCCTG
>JASHUH010000448.1 GCA_030040115.1 Acidobacteriaceae bacterium
CCTTGCCGACAATGTCCCACAAAGCATTATCGAAGCCGCTGATGGCGTTCATGGTGACACCTTCCTGGCCGTAAGATTCTGTCGCCCGCCAGTTTATGTCCCAATTACGCTCGGTATCGAAGGGGTCTCGTCCCATCATCAATTGCGCCAGGTGACCCATCACTATTGGCCCACCGCCCGGACCGCCGTCTCCGTAACCTATGATGCCTTTATCTGTTGTTATCTCCACCGTGAAGGCCTCGACCCCTTTAGGGGCGAAGAGGCTACGCGACGGCTTATACTCTGGATAGATATTGAGAGGGGCGGAAACCTCCACACCTTCCGTCGACCAACTATTTGGAGCAGGTTTGTAGTCGGGATATGGCCGCTTCGGCTTTGTCTTGACAAGTCGAATCCCGGTGATCTTGAGTTTGGATTTCTCCTGGCTCCACATCAAAGGCGGCGTTACGATAGGCAGAGCCAATGCGCCTGCAGCCCGCAAAAAATCGCGACGGTTCAAGATTTTCTCCTAGCTAGCTATTTGTCAACATCTTCTACAGGGTTCAAGTACAGATCTATAAGCTCAGACCGGCTTGTCCCGGGCTTAGACGTATATGGGCAGATCGCGCGGAATGGCGAACAGCGTAAACAATACCACGCTCTTCCCCGACCGGCAAGGTCAAAAATGATCTGGGATGGCGTTGATTCGGCCACTTCCTGCCGGCGGTCAACGACGATTTCGCGCCAACTCGCATCCGGCGCGCCAAGGTATCTTTAAAGAATGGCATCGACGCGCGAGAAAGTTCTGATCATCCTCGTGGATGGTTTTGGCCTTGATTATATTGACCGGAGCGACATGCCGAACCTGAAACGCCTGGCGGCGGAAGGCGCTTATACTGCGGGCAAGGCCGTCTTACCCAGCGTGACCAATGTTAATAATGCCAGTGTCGTGACAGCTTCGTTTCCTGAGGACCACGGGATCGTCTCCAACTTCAGTTATGACCCTCGCTCAGGACAATCCAGATTGGTGGAAAGCGCCGAGTTCCTTGAGCGTCCTACGATGTTCGAAATGGCCACGCAACGCGGGTTGCGCGGGGCGCTCGTCACCGCAAAAGACAAGATAAAGACACTCCTCGATCCCGGCGCAAGCATCGCCTTTTCGGCTGAGGCGCCTGACGCAGCGGTTGTGGAGAAAATCGGACCGCCCCCCGGAATCTACACGGCGGAGGTGAACCACTGGGTCTTGCGCGCGGCCCGCCGGGTTCTCCGTCAAACCGATGTCGATTGGCTCTATGTTGCAACCACCGATTACATGATGCACACGTTCGCGCCTGGCGAAGATGCCTCGCTCGACCACCTCCACCGCCTGGATTCCCTTTTGGGAGAAATCGTGGACGATCATCCCCGCTTGCGTCTTGGACTTACCGCGGATCACGGCATGAACGCCAAAACCCGCGCCATCGATATAGCCCGCCTGCTGGCGGAGCACGGCATCCAATGCCAAGCCGTGCCCATCATTCGCGACAAGCACGTCGTTCACCATAAGAATCTGGGGGGCGCCTGTTACGTTTTTCTGCGCGACCTCTCGCAAATTGAAACGGCGCGGGGCGTGTTGGCCGATGAAGCGGGCGTAGAGGAAATCCATAGCCGGACTGAAGCGGCCGGCCGGTTCCATCTGCGCGCGGAGCGTATCGGCGACCTTTTCCTGCTTGCCGCACGCGACACCGTATTTGGCTCCCTGCCGGAAATCCGCGTGGAAGTAAACCTCCGTTCCCACGGATCGCGGTACGAGCAAGCCGTCCCCGTACTGCTGTTTGGAGCCGGCCCGCAGATCGAATTGCCCCAATTCAACTTTGACGTGACGCGCGCGATTATCCCTCCCGAAATGTAAGACTCAGTCGCGTCACGAATTGAATGCCGTCGCTCTTCAATAGACTCCGCCTTTTCCAGGTGCGTGGCCCACATTCTTTGTTATATCTCCGCTAAGCGTGAAGTGACCTGAGATTCGCTGATATTTCGCGTTCGCCAGAGGCGTTGGTCCGGCCCCTCCACTGATTCATTCCCCAGCGCCGGGTCCTGGGCGCGAAACTCGCTTGATTTGATTGGCACATAACCATCCTGGACTGGATTCCGCCGCCTGTTCAGGAAATAATGAGCGCATGAGCGAACTGAACCTTGATCCACAGACGACGGCGATTGTGGTGATCGATCTGCAAAAAGGAATTGTGCAGATGCCGGGCAGTCCGCATCCGGCGCATGTGGTCATTGCCAATTGCGTGCGACTGCTGGATGCAGCGCGGGCGGTGGGAGCGCAGGCGGTACTGATGCATGTGGGGCGCGCGGCAGATGGAAAGGATGCGTTGCAGTTGCCGGTGGACGAGACGTGGCGGCCAAGCGCATCGCCCCAGCCGAGTTTGGCGTGGAAAGCACAGCGCGCGACGCCTACGAGCATGGGTACGCGGTCGTATTCGCCGAGGATGCGATGACGGGGCTGAACGGGCATGAGAACTCGGTGAAGAATATCTTTTCGCGACTGGGACGGGTACGGAGTACGGCGGGGATCGTGAACGCGCTGGGCGGCGATTGCGCATGTCTGCGGATTGAGGCGCAAACGAAAAGCGGTTAAACCAGTCTCTCGTGGACTGGCGGTCGATCGGCATTCATATTCTGTCGTGTCGAGGCGACTTTCGAGCGCGTATCGAGCCATCTGGAAAAGGGCAGGTAGAAGGAGCAGCAGTGATGCTTCTCGAGCCAAAATGCGATGTGACCGGTTTCGCTCCGCAGGAGTTTTTGGAAAGATTGCGGCGCGATGGGCTGGTGCGCTCGAGTAAGGCAACGCTCACACCGCTCACCGATGGCGTCTCCAGCGAGATTTATCGCGTCGACGACGGGGAACATTCGTTTGTGGTCAAGCGCGCGCTGCCACAGCTTAAAGTGCGGGATGAGTGGCTGGCCGATGTGAGCCGCAATCGATACGAGCAGATGTATATCGAGTACGTGGGCGGTTTCCTGCCCCAA
>JASHUH010000449.1 GCA_030040115.1 Acidobacteriaceae bacterium
GCTTTAGATGGCGCGTGCGGATGAGACCGGCCCGGTCGATTCCCGCACCACCAGTTCCGGCTCCATCACGATTTCGGCGGGAAACTCCTTTTCCCGATTGCCGATGCGCTCGAGAAGCACCTGGGCTCCGCGGCGTCCCATCTCCGCCAGCGGCTGACGAACCGTGGTCAGCGAAGGGGTGGAATAAGCCGCGGATTGAATATCGTCGAATCCGACCACGGAGACGTCGCCGGGCACGCTCAGGCCCGCGTCCTTCAGGGCGCGGATGGCTCCGATGGCGGCAATGTCGTTAAAGCAAAAGATCGCGGTGAAGTTGCGGGTGCGCTCCAGCAGCGCCTGTGTGGGCTTGTAGCCGATCTCGGGCGCCATGGGGTGATAACCGTTCTCCATGGACCAACCCGCCGCATCGATGGCGACGACTCGAGCCGGATCGAGCTCCAGACCGATTTCGCCCGCCACCTGCTGGATGCTCTGCCAGCGGAACTCGGAGTCGGGAATCGCCTGCGGTCCGCGCATCACCGCGATCCGCCGGTGGCCGAGCGCATAGAGATGCGTGAGCGCCTGGCGCGCGGCCAGTGAATGGTCGAGCACGATATGGGTCACGTTGCGCGCCGCGCCATGAGCGGAAATCGCCACTACGGGTACGGGCGCGGCGATCCGGTCGGCGGGCGTGTTCAACAGCAGAAAGCCGTCCACGGCCCGTTCCACCAGCAGACGGGGATAGGCTTCGATGAGCTCGCGCTTCCAGTCATGGCAGGCGGTGAAATAGAAGTAATGGGCTGCGGTGAGTTCCTGCACCACCCCGCCCATCACCCGTGTAAAGTAGCCTTCGCTGAGATCGGGCGCCAGAACGCCTACGCTCATCGAGCGGCTTTGCCGCAGCGAGCGCGCGAAGTAGTTTGGCCTGTAGTTAAGTCGGCGCGCCGCCTCGATCACGCGGTCGCGCGTTTCCTGGGGAATGGATCGCGCCGAGGGCGAGTTGTTCAAGACCAGCGAAATGGTGGTTTGCGAGAGCTGAAGATGCTCGGCCAGCATCTTCAGGTTCACGTGCCCTGGCGCGGCAGGGTCGGCTTTCGTCATATTCGAGTTCTACCACGCGGAATTTGCTCAGTTCATGTTTTCCGCCGCTGCGCCGATGAAAAACTTGGACCGGACCGACCATCGGCCAAGGAGGCGAGGCACGTTGAGTTCCCTGCAGAGCGCCGCTCATCTTCCATCGCAACCTTCCGTTTCCGGCTCCGCTCCGTTGTCCGGGCTGGCGCTTGTGGAGATGGATTCCGCCTTCGCCGTGCCGGTGGCCGGGGTCAGCGCCGCCTGGCGGAAGCTCCTGATGCAGGCTGAAATGGCCGCCCCCCATCTGCAGGTAGCCACCATCGAGGGCGAGCACGGCAGCGGCAAGCATACCTTGGCGCGCTATCTCTTCAGCCGCTCTCCCTTGGCCCGTTCCGTATTCCAGCGGCGCGACGCGCGCGAGTGGCTGGCGACCGACGCCGACCCCGCTGCGCTTGCCGGGTTCCTGTACCTGGATCGTGTGGACCTTCTCGCGCCTCCCGGCCAAGGCTTGTTGCTGGCCGTGCTCAAGGGTTTGCAGGACCGCCCGCCGGGCCGGGCCGTGTTGGTCGCCTCTTCGCAAATCTCGCTGCGGCAGATGGCCGGGCAGGGGCTGCTGATGCCCGATCTGGCCTTTCGGCTTACCGCTATCCGTTTTGCCATCCCTCCCCTCCGCCAGCGGCGGGAGGACGTGGCGCCGCTGGCGCAGGCGCTGCTCGACCGGCTCTGCACGCGCTATCAGCAGCGGCCGGTGATCTTCGGTCCGGGCGTCATGGCGCGGCTGTTGCAGCACGACTGGCTCGGGAATGTGCGCGAACTGGCCAGTGTGCTGGAAGGAGCCCTGCTCGAAGCCGCCAATGGCGTCATCCGGGTCGGGGACCTGCCCCTGGTCGATAGTCCACAGAGCCAATTCGAGACCCAGTCCGCCAGCCGCGGCGACCTTTTGCCCGCCACCCGTCCCGATAATCTTTCCCTCGACGCCGTAATCCGCCATCACGTGCAATACGTTTTGGACCTGAACCGCGGCAATAAGCTGCGCGCAGCCCGGCAGCTGGCCATCAGCCGCTCCACCCTCTACCGCATCCTCGGCAACCAATCGTTTCTCGCCCGCTGACCCCTCCCGGGTCGTCCCCCACGCCAGCCCTGCGCCCTAGCCGCCTTGGCCCGCACGGCGCTGGCTTCGAGACTCCGCCAACCCGTAACTCATACGCACAATGTGCAATTCCCGCATTTTCCATTTGACTTTCCCAGCCTTCCCGCAGCAAACTCATCGCACAACTTTTCTCCAGATGACCACGCCGCATCGAGCTTGATCCCGCGCCTCATCGTTTCGCTCGATCGTCAGGCCGCGGCCTGGGTTGCGCCGCAAGGACAAAATGACGGGAGGGAATGGATGCGCTGGCTCATTACCAATCGCAACATTGAAGCCGACGGCTTCGGAACCGATTTCGCAGACCTGACCTATTGGACTCTCAGAGCTCCCAATCTGCCGCTCACCACGCTGGGCTCCTGGCAGCCGCAGGACTTGGCTACATTCAAGACCATGCTGGTGCAGGCGGCCGACCAGTTTCCCAGTCCGGTGGGCCTGCCCTCCGCGCAGCAAAAACACGTGTGCCTGTTCATTCATGGTTTCAACATTAAGTGGACCGACGCCATGAATATGTATGGCAATGTCGCCTCCCAGCTCTTCGATGGTCCGAACTCGCTGGGAGAACTGATTTCCTTCGACTGGCCATCCAAGGGCAGCCTCTTCGGGTATCTTCCCGATCGCGCCGAGGCGCGCCAAACCGGAGACGACCTCACCGAAGTGCTCTCGGAACTCTACGACTGGATGTCGGGCAAGCAGGTGCAAGCCGCCAACGACCCCGCCAACGCCTGCAAGGCGAAGACCTCCATCATCGCCCACAGCATGGGCAACTATGCGCTGGAATACGCCATGAACGCCGTATGGACACGCAAGAACCGCCCCCTGTTGGTCAGCCTGATCCAGGAAGTGCTGATGGTGGCGGGGGACGTGGACAACGACCTGTTTGGCGCCGGCGAAACCGTGACCGAAGGCAACGGCGAAGGTCTCGCCAACCTTTCCTATCGCATCACGGCGCTCTTCACAGGGCGCGACGATGTCCTGGGCGCCTCGGCGGGCCTCAAGCATTTTGGCAAGCGGCGGCTGGGCCGCGCCGGCCTGGACCGCACGGTTCCCGTTCCCGACAATGTGTGGGATATCGATTGCACCAAGATTCTCAACCCCGCAGTCAACGGCATCGACATTCATGGCGAGTACTTCGCACCCTCGGAGACCACCTGCTACGACTTGATGCGTAGAACCCTCGAGGGCATGGACCGCAGCCTTCTCATCCAGAGCGATCTGGTGCCGGCGGCTCTGAGCCGCGTCCAGCCGGCCGCCGCCTGAGAACCCATCGGCTCGTCGTCTACACTCGACGCTAGGGCATTCTTGCCCAAGGACGCGCTCGACAAAAATCATGCATTCGCCAACGCTGATGTTCCCACGGTGGAATCGCGCCGCCATGACTATTCCCGCTTTCTTGCTGCTTGCCATTCCACCCCCCATCCGGGCGCAGAAACTGCCCCTGGCTTCGCCTCCGCCGGGCCAAGCCTCGACCCCGGCCTCGCTCGAGGACCGGCGCAAGGCGCTGAACGATCTGTTTCACGATTACTGGGAGGAGTACCTCAAGCACTATCCCGAGTTTGCATCGACAATCGACGACAAGCGGTATAACGACCGCATTTCGGATTATTCGGTCGCCGCCATCAACGACTGGCTGGCCTTTGAGCAGGATGATCTGCTCAAACTGGCGGCGATCGACCCCACTGGATTCACGGATCAGGAAAAACTCAGCCAGGACCTGCTGATGCGCACTTTTGAGCAGGACCAGGAAGCCGCGGACTTCAAGGAATGGGAAATGCCGGTCAACCAGATGGACGGCATCTACGCCACTTATCCGCAGCTGGTCGCGCAGCTCAGCTTCACCACGGTCAAAGACTATGACGATTGGATCGCGCGGCTGCATGCGCTTCCCGAGGCGTTTGACCAGGTGAGCGCCAATATGTCCATTGGCATGGAGGATCGGCGCGTCCCGCCGAGATTCTTGCTCGAGAAGACGCTGGCGCAGGTGGAGGAGCTGGCCAACCAGAAGCCGGAGGATTCGCCGCTTGCCTTGCCGCTCAAAAAGTTTCCTGCGTCGATTCCGGCGGCCGAGCAGCAGCGCATCCGCACCGAGATGCTGGACGCGATCCGGAAGGAAGTGCTGCCGGCGTATCAGCGTTTCGCGCGATTTCTCCGCGTCACCTATGTGCTGGCTGGACGAACCGACCCCGGAATCTCGGCGCTGCCGGATGGGGCCGACTATTACCGCTTTTTGATCCGCCGCATCACCACCACCAACTTGACTCCCGAGCAGATTCACCAGATTGGCCTCGATGAAGTGAAGAAGGACGAAGCCCAGATGCTGGCGATTGCGCAAAAACTGGGGTTCAAAGACCTGGCCAGCTTCCGCGCGAGTCTGAAGAGCAACCCCAAGCTGCACCCTGCCTCCGCGCAGGCGCTGCTGGACGCATTTCGCGGCTATTTGACGCCGATGGAAGCCAAGCTGCCCCAGCTTTTCGGCCTCCTGCCGAAGGCGCCGTTTGAGGTGCTGCCGGTTCCGGATTACCTTGAGAAGACAGCGCCGCCGGCGTACTACGAGCCGGGCGCGCCCGACGGCAGCCGTCCGGGCCGCTTGCGCATCGACACCTACAACGCCACGGAGCGCAACCTCTACGGTGTCGAGTCCATCGCCTATCACGAAGGAGTGCCTGGCCACCATCTGCAGATTTCCATCGCCCAGGATCTCCAGGGCATTCCCGAGTTCCGCAAATACACCAGCTACACCGCCTACGCCGAGGGTTGGGGCCTCTATGCCGAGCAGTTGGGCAAGGAGGTGGGCTTTTACCAGGACCCGTACTCCGATTACGGGCGGCTCGAGGCCGACATCTGGCGCGCCATTCGCCTGGTGGTGGATACCGGCGTGCATTCCCAGCGCTGGACGCGCGAGCAGATGGTCCAGTATTTCCACGATCACTCGAATATCGATGAGACCAGCATCCAGGCCGAGGTCGATCGCTACATTGCCTGGCCGGGGCAGGCGCTGGCGTATAAAATTGGCCAATTGGAGATTCTGGAGCTGCGCGCCAAGGCGCAGAAGGCCCTCGGACCCAAATTCGACCTGCGCGCCTTTCACGATGAAGTGCTCGATTCCGGGGCCCTGCCGCTCGATGTGCTCGAAACCCGCGTCGACGCCTGGATCGCCGCCCAGCAAGCCGCCGCCCCCTCTGCCGCACATTGACCAATTGACCGTCGCCTTCACCGTGCCCCATTGCGACCAACAATCGTGCAAGGATAACCAACAATCGCGCAGGGGAAGGATCCGCGGTTGCATTTTCACTGTTTCGGGTGGCGCAAAGCGCCATGGTTGACTGCGGTTGTTTTCCTCTGGTTCTGATACGAACTTACGGGGCCATCACACGAGTTCTCAAACAGGCTCAAGACCGCCGAATTTTTTCCCCCCACTTTGCCGGTAAATTCGCAGGTTTCGTCATAATAAAAGCCATCAAGCCTGAAAAGCGCGGATTTTCATCCGGATCGGGAGTGCTTTCTCTCACCCCTGATCCCTGAAACCTGACCTCTGACGCAGAATCAGAGGCAATCCATAGCCGATCCATCGAAGATTGCAACGGAAGAAAACCGGAAAAACTGGTCGAAAACCCTAAGCCGTAATCCGTAAGCCTTCTGTTATCTATATCTTGCCGCTAAGCACTGCGTTTTCAGACGCTTGCAGCGGATCGAGTGAGGTATATTCTTGAAATCAAAGCAGTTTCGTACCTGCCAAGGATGGCGAGGGGGGTGGGGGGGCAGAACGCGCGCTGAAACTCGTCGCCTCAGGCTCACCGGGGGCGTCCTCAGTTCGCCTGTAAAAGACCGATCCCGCTCCCGGTTTTCGCTTCAAGAAACATGGTGGCGATGACCAAACGGTCGTCTGCCTGTTATTCTTTTCCACGTCCCGCTCCAAACCTTCTGGCAGATGGTGGCATTTCAACTGCCGCCGCGCATTGTGCGGCGGCTGGAGACACTTTGATGAAACGGGTTTTCTCCTTGGCTCTATTTCTGTGCGCCTTCACGGGTGGCCTCTACGCGCAGGCCGTCAGCACCACGGTTTGCGATGTCTTGAAGAATCCCAAATCTTTCGATGGCAAGATGGTAAGCATCAAAGGCGCGGTGGTGGCCGGATTCGACCAATTTGTGGTGACCGGCGGCGATTGCGGCCAGGATGTGAACGCCATCTGGCTTTCCTATCCCGAAGGCGCGAAGGTCAAGTCCGGCCCGCTCGCCATGCTGCAGCTTGAACCGGCGCACAATTTTGCCGGTCCCGCTGCGGCTGAGACGCGGACGTCCGTCACCCTCCAAAAAGACAAGGAATTCAAGAAATTCGATTCGCTGCTCTCGCAGTACCACTCCAAGGGAACCGGTCTGTGCCCGGGATGCCCACGCTATCACGTGCAGGCGACGCTGGTGGGCCGCCTCGACGCCGTGGCCAACGCCGGGCTCAGCCGCAACGCAGCGGGCAAGATCGTCGGCCTGGGCGGCTATGGAAATATGAACGTTTATCCGGCGCGGATGGTGATTCAGTCCGTTGCCGATGTCACGCCCCAAGAGGTGGATTACTCGAAAAGCGACGCGATTGTGGAGAAGGGAGGGAATAACGGCCAGCCGGGTCAGGAGCCCAGTCAAGCCCCCAGCAATCAGATGGGGTACGGCTATGGCGATCCTCTTTCCGTCGCCGAAAAAGCGGCCGGTAGCCTTCAGCCCAGCCAGGTGACCACGCAAATTCAGGCTGTGCTGGCGGAGTTTCCCAAAGGAAAACAGCAGAATGGCGTCACCATTGGCTACGGAACCATGAACGAGGTTGGCTCCAGCAGCGCGCCGAGCGCCGAGGACACGCCCGATGGAGTCGTTTACGTCTGCAATTTCAATCGCGACCGGCTGGGCGACGCATTGAGCATAGCCCTGGTCCATCTTGGCCAGCATATCTCCGATCTGCGGTCCACGCCCGCCGGCAGCGGTAACCCTCCGCCCTATGTCATGGAGAACAACGCCTGGGTGGTCTCGGGCTCCATCGCGGTCGCGGAAGGCGTTCACTACCTCACCATGCCCGGTGGCTATCTCTTGTGGGACCCGGCCTGGCCGGTAGCGAACCGCAGCGACAACATGAAATCGGCGTTGGATAGCTTTCTCACCCAGGAAGAACATTTGAGCCAATAAGTATTCTCAGCGCCTGTCTCGTCTCGCCGCCATCACGCGCAACAGACGTCCTGTCGCGCGGCGCGGGCCATTGGGGCCGGCGCTTCAGCCGGCGACGGGCGCCCAGCGCGACACGCGTATCCTGAAAACAGCAACACGATTTCTTCTTCGGAACAGGAAACAAGATGGCGGAAATAGCCGTTGAGGTCAATGAAACACCCGCGCAGTTGCCCCAGGTCAGCGTAGCCGTTCTCGGGGCGGGCAAAATGGGCGGCATTCTGCTCCAGGCCTTCCTCAAGCAAAACCTATTTGCCCCGGGCCAGATTCACGCCACCGTGGCCCACGACGAACGGGCGCTGGCGCTCAGCACGCAGTGGGGCGTCGACGTAAGCACCAACAACCTGGAAGCGGCCCGTCAATCGGACCTGATTCTCATCGGCGTCAAGCCCTTCCAGGTTCCG
>JASHUH010000450.1 GCA_030040115.1 Acidobacteriaceae bacterium
ACGGAATCAAAACCGCGCAAACGCCTCACCGCCCCACTGCTGCGCCCCTCCTGCTCCCAACCAGCGGGAAATAAACCTAGAAGAACCTGCCAATCTTCCATCTCCGGCATGCACCGAAGCCTACCTCAGTTCCTCGAACACGTCAAGCGTTATCTTAGCGCTTATACCTCTCCCCCCACCCTGGGTGGTTCCGGCAAGTTCCAGAATCAAAGAGAGTTGCCGGTGGGGTTCCGAGGTAAGTACCGCATTTTGAGGAGCTTGAATCCCAAGTTCCGGAAGATACGGAACTTAAACAGATCGACCCACGTATTCCGGGTGGAGGCGACGTTTCGAGTGCGCCTTCCCGAGCGCGAGTCCTGTCCCCCATCAGGGTTATTCGCCTGCGAGATTATGGCGAAATCTGTCATCGCGTGAATTTGCGCCTCGCACCCTTGCGGCAAAAGCGCCGTTCCCAGAGGGCTCTCAGATGGCCCACGGACATTGGCACAAAACAGGCTTGGTAAAAAACTAGCGGTTGGGAACCTGATTGGCGCACCTAGAAACATGCTACAGATTGCGAAGGAATAACCGGCAGTTTTGGCGTCCATGGAAGTTGCAGAAAAGAAAGGAGAAGAAAAATATTTCTGGGGCGAGGGGCTTGACCTGCGAGCAAGCAGACGGGGCGAGATTTTGACCCTAGGGACAGCCTCTGCGGACCGGGCGTGGAACCGCTCCAATTAGACTGGAAGGGCATGATTGCGACGCTCACATGGACGCCGGAGGGGGTTCGCTTTATCGATCAGACCAGGCTGCCTCTCGAAGAGAGTTACGTGCTGGCGGAGAATTACGAGCGGGTGGCGCAGTGCATCGAGAAAATGGTGGTGCGGGGGGCGCCGGCGATCGGGGTTTCCGCGGCGTACGGCGTGGCGCTGGGGGCGATACGGAGCCGGGCTGAGACGGCGGAAGAGTTTGCGCCGGAGATGGCGAAAGTTTGCGCGCGGCTGGCGGCAACGCGGCCCACGGCGGTGAACCTGTTCTGGGCCATCGAGCGCATGAAGCTGCGATTTGCAGGGTTAGTGGCCACGGGCATCGAGTTCGACGAAATCAAGGAAAGACTGCTGGCCGAGGCGCAGGCGATGTATGAAGAAGATATTGCCGCGTGCAAGGCGATGGGCGCGCATGGCGCGGCGCTGCTGCCGGATGAGGGCGGCGTGCTGACGCACTGCAACGCAGGCGCGCTGGCGACGTGCGGATATGGGACGGCGCTGGGGGTGATTCGCGCGGCCGTGGAGCGGGGCAAGCGCATCGACGTGTACGCGGACGAGACGCGGCCATTTTTGCAGGGGGCGCGGTTGACGGCGTGGGAACTGATGGCGGACGGCATCGCGACCACGGTGATTTGCGACAACATGGCGGCGAGCCTGATGCGGGGGGGCAGGATTCAGGCGGTGGTGGTGGGCGCGGACCGGATTGCCGCCAACGGCGACGTGGCCAACAAGATCGGGACCTATAACGTGGCGATCCTGGCGCGGGAACACGGGATCCCGTTTTACGTGGCGGCTCCGTGGTCGACGATCGACCTGGCGACGGCGAGCGGAGACGCGATTCCGATTGAGGAACGGCCGCCGTCGGAGGTGACCCATCATGGCGGAAAGCAGTTGACGCCGGTGGGGGTGGGCGTGTGCAACCCGGCTTTTGACGTGACCCCGGCCCGGTATGTCACGGCAATTGTGACCGAGCGCGGAGTACTGCGAGCGCCGTACAGCGAGGCGCTCGCGCGTCGGAACGATGCCGATCAAGCTCTGGACATCCAGCGGCTGGGATTCCTTGAAGGGCGGGGCGATCTAGGAGCCGAGTTCTTCGAACCGCTCCCGGAGAACGAGCGTTTAGGATAGGGTTTATAGATTTTTTTGTTTGGGCGAAATGGCTTCCCTGCCTCGGATTTTGCCCCTTTGAGCCCCGCATAAAACCGCCCGATCCAAATCGGCTTCCATTTCTGAGTAGAGAATCGGTGCATCCTTTATCCCTCATTTTCCGGTTGCGCCAAAGATCGCTGCTGCGCGGGATGGCGCTTTCGCTGGGCGCGTTCTTCGCCGGATTGCGATTGGCCGGGTTTCCGCACGTCGAGCACATCCACGGATCGAACTGGGAACTTGCAGCGCTGGTGGGAGCGGCGTGGGGGATGGCGGAGACGGCGCGCTGCCTGCAGCGGAAATGGAGTCTCTATCACGCCGGGGTCCTGATCCTCCTGTACTCGGACCTGCTGATCCTGATGGCGATTGTGGCGCTGCTGGCGCTTTCGTAAATGCGCGTTCCGGGATTAAGATGATCGAAATATGTAAACCGGCCCCGCCGGCGCCGGGCGCGGCATGAGAGCTTTTCCTTTACTCCCGGCTCGCGCCATGCAGCCTGACCAGGCGATTCCGTAAGGAAATCGCCCCTTGGCTCCTGGCTTGCGACGGGCGCGAGAAGGAGAAGCGCAGAGGGCCTGACGGGTCAATCCAGCTCATAGGTGAGAGGACCAGAAAGTGATAAGAGACATCCTAAAGGGCTTTCGGGACTTTATCTTTCGCGGCAACGTGGTGGATCTGGCAGTGGCCGTGATCCTGGGCGCAGCCTTCAACGGCATTGTGCAATCGCTGGTGAAGGACGTGCTGAACCCGCTGATCGCGGCGACGGTGGGCAAGCCGGATTTCAGCGGCGTGGTGCTGCAGGTGCACAGCGGGAAGATTGCAGTCGGCAACTTTCTCAACGCCGTGGTCTCGTTTCTGATCGTGGCCGCGGTGATCTATTTCGCCATTGTGCTGCCGATCCACAAGATGATGGAGCGGGTAAAAAACGCCACCGCGGGACCGGCTGCCCCGGCGACCACCAAAACCTGCCCCGAGTGCCTGAGCGAGATACCGGCGGGGGCCCGACGGTGCGCCCATTGCGGGCAGCTGCAGGCGCAACCGCAGGCGCAGCCGGAGGCGGACGAACCGGTAGGCGCAGGCCAGACGACCGGGTAGAGAAAGACGCTTGCCACCAGTCGCCTCCGCCGGCGCGATGGTGTTTCCGCCGCGGTACGTTTGTGTGTCTAGGGAATCGTTCTGCCGCGGGCGATGGTTTTTAAATGTGTTTGCGGACGAGGCCGGGCCGGTGGATGGAGGGGGCGAACCGGCCTTTGCGGAATCGAAAGTAGTTGGCGCGGGCGTGGTTTTTCCGGTTCCATCTCCTATACAATTGAAAAATCAGTAGGCTCTTCACCACTTTCTGAAGGAATTCCCAACGAATGCCATTATCTTCACTCGCCCCGTCTCCCGAGCGCGCGTTGACCGTCGTGGAGGCTCCGCATGCGGCGCCCGATCAAGGGCATCAAATCAAGCCTCTCCAAACGCTCCACGCCGCACCGGCGCGGGAGCGGGTTCGGATGGGGAAGGCCGCTACGATCACGGAGGGGCTGAATGGAGGGACGCTCGCGATTATTCTCATTTTCCACTTGGGCGCGCTCGCGGCGCTGTTTTTTTTCAGTTGGCAACGGCTGCTGGTGATGGGCGTGATCTATGTGCTGGCGATCAACGTCGGCATCGGCATGTGCTATCACCGGCTGCTGACGCATCGCGGCTACCGGGTACCGAAATGGGTGGAATACGTGATGAGCGTATTCGCTACGCTCTCGCTTGAGGGCGGACCGATTTTCTGGGTGTCGACGCACCGGGTGCATCACCAGCTAAGCGACCAGGAAGGCGATCCGCACACGCCACGGGAAGGGGGGTGGTGGGCTCACGCGGGATGGTTGCTCTTCGGCCAGTCGCTGCACGCGCAGACGGCGGCGCTGGCGCGCTACTCGCCGGACTTGAGCCGCGACCGCTTTCACGTATGGTTAAGCAAGTGGCACTGGATGCCGATTGTGCTGAGCGGTGTGCTGCTGTTTGCCGGCGGCTGGATCTGGGGTGGGCCGGTGAACGCCATCGCCATGGTTTTGTGGGGGGGTCTGCTGCGGGTGACGTTGGGTTTGCACGCCACGTGGCTGGTGAATTCGGCGACGCACATGTGGGGCAGCCGGCGATTCCAAACGCGGGACGGCTCGCGCAACAACTGGTGGGTGGCGCTGCTGACGGGCGGCGAAGGCTGGCACAACAATCACCACGCGCACCCGGTGAGCGCGCGGCATGGCCTGACCTGGTGGGAGATCGACCCCAACTTCTGGGGCATTTGGCTGCTGGCCAAGGTGGGGTTGGCGCGAAAGATCCAGGTGGCGAAGTTCGACCGGAAGAATCCGAAGCCGGCGGGGATGTAGCAACGCGCGGCAGTGACATCAACAGAGTCACTGTGGGGCGGCATGAGCTCGCGCTTGAGGCGGTGTGGAGAATGGCCTCCGGTGAAGGACGGGGCGGATCCTGGCGCAAAAATTTCGAAGCGGGGATGGATCGTGGTCTTACTTTCCATCGAGGATACATGCGGCGGAGGGAAAGTCGAACGCATTCTCGTGGAAAATCTTCATCGGCGGACGTTGAGCGGGCTGGCTTGCACGGCCGGAATCACTTACTGACCGTGATCTCGCCGTAGAAGCTGCGCCGGATTGCCACCGCCGGTCCGGGATCATAGACGAATTCGACGTGGTGAGGCTGAAGAAGATTCTGGCCCGCGACCGTAAATTGGATGTGATGGCTCGCAGCCCATCGGACGGTGGTGTCGCCGGTCCAATAGGAGGGTACGCCGATGCCGGGCAGCTTACTGACGTAGCGCACCTGCATCTCTGCGTTGATCGACTTGGGCAAATCGAAGCCGTTCTGGATGAAGATCTGATGCTCCGGGCTCGATCCTTGGACGATGGGCGCGCTGCCGATATCCTTTGAATCTCTGCCTTTCTTTACGTGCATATCGAGGAAGCTGTAGGAGCCGCGCAGGCGCCACCAGGGCTCCGGACGCCATTCAGGCGTGAGTTCTCCTCCGGTCGTTGAGGCCACCAGCCCATTGCCGAACTGCGCCGGATACAGAATGTGAGTTGGAGCCGGGAGAGTTTCGATATAGGGGGCTCCGAGCAGGTCTTCGCTGAAAGCGTCGCCGTAATGGTTGTAAAAGGTGGCTATATCGACGTAGAGATGCGAACTGGCAAGGCTTCGATAGCCAAGCTCGTACCCATTGAGTTGTTCCGACCTGAAATTGGGATTGGCGCTGAAACGTGCGAATACCGGCAACCCATCCGACGCGTATTCCAGGAAGCTGGAAAGATTGAAATCGCGCTCCACGTCCGCAGGGGTGCGCAAGGCATGATTATATGCCGCCCACAGTGTCTGCGTGGCAGACGGGGTGAACAACAGCCGGATGGTCGGCTCCTCAAGAACCCCGGTGTAGTTCGTTTTGAGAACCTTCGTCCCAGCGACAATCGATAGCCGATTCTGCATCAGCGTGATTTCGTCCTGGACGAATCCCTGATAGAGCTGATCGGTTCTCTGCGGCGGCGTGAACGTGAGTCCGGAAAAGAGTTCCACTTCGTTTCCGTGGCTGGCTCGCAGGGTGAAACCCCACGTCACGTCCTGGCGGCGCCATGCGAAACTATCCACGAAATCGACGTCCACCGTGTTGCGAATGTCGCCGAAGTTGAGTTCGTTTCGCGTGTCGTGGGCATAGTAGGCTTCCAGTTGAATGTCCCGCCCCTCACCCTGCACGCGTCTCCAGCTCCAAAGGATGTTTCCTCCGTAGAGGGAAGCATCTCCACTCAGATCGTAGTTAGCGGGCGGGTTGTAGGTCGTAGGCGTCACCCTCTCGCCAAAATCCTGACCGTATACGTCACCCTGCAGCCGGTAGGTGTCGCGACGATTGGCGTTCCAGTCCATGCGGAAGCCACCCTGGCCGACATGCCAGTCGTCGTAGTTATCGCCATCGAAATGGTATTGTGGCGCCCATCCAAATCCCATGGCATAGGCTCGATACGTAAATCCCTTGCCGTTGCCGGAGCCGTAGCGGGTATCTCCAAACACCTGCTCGACATTGCCGCCGCCGGCATCCCCGAGCAGGCCCTGGGAATCGCTCGCGTTCTTGGTGATGATGTTGATGACGCCATTGACGGCATTGGGTCCCCAGATGGCGCCGCCCGGACCGCGAATGACTTCAATGCGGTCGACATCCTGAAGGAAAGTGTTCTGGGTTTCCCAATAGGCGCCCGCAGTGAGCGGGGTGTACACGGTGCGGCCGTCAATCAGCACCAGAACGTAGCGCGAGAGGCGGCTGTTGAATCCTCGAATGCCGATGGCGTATTCGTCGCTGGTGATCCGCGCTACCTCAACTCCCGGGGCCAGC
>JASHUH010000451.1 GCA_030040115.1 Acidobacteriaceae bacterium
CGTCCGCCTGCTTCAATCCCTTGTTCTGGCGGATCACCGTCGCGTGCTCGGTCATCGCCGTTCCCAGCTCGCGCCACAGGCGGAAGGGATTCTCCGTCCCCTCGTTCTTCATCAGTTCGGCGTTGATCCCACTCTGCCGCGTCAACTCTGCCGCCGCGCCGCCGTCTCCCTCCACCGCCGGTGCGCTCTTGGCGTACTTCATCGCATTCGGCCCCGCCTGGAACCCGCCGAAGATGCAGCTCACCAGCGAATTCGCGCCCAACCGGTTGGCGCCGTGATATTGGTACTCGCACTCCCCGCAGGCGAAGATCCCGGGAATGTTCGTCATCTGGTTGAAATCCACCCACAGCCCGCCCATGGTGTAGTGCATGCCGGGAAAGATCTTCATCGGCTCCACGTGCGGATCCACGCCCACAAACTTCTCGTAGATCTCCAGGATTCCGCCCAGTTTCCGGTCCAGCGTTTCGCGGTCGAGATGGGTCAAATCGAGATAGACCATCGGCTGCCGGTCCAGCCCCAGCCCCAGCTCGTACACTACTTTGTGAATGGCGCGCGTGGCCACGTCGCGTGGCACCAGGTTGCCGTACTTCGGATACCACTCCTCGAGGAAGTAGAACCGCTCCGATTCCGGAATCTGTTTCACCGGCCGGTTGTCGCCCTGAGTGCGCGGCACCCACACCCGGCCGCCCTCGCCGCGCGCCGACTCCGACATCAGCCGCAGCTTGTCTTCGCCGGGAATCGAGGTCGGGTGCACCTGGATAAACTCGCCGTTGGCGTAATACACCCCCTGCTGGAACACCGCCGACTGCGCCGATCCCGTGCACACCACCGAGTTCGTGCTCTTGCCGAAAATCGCTCCGATGCCTCCGGTGGCCAGAATCACTGCCGAGGCGGCAAACGACCGCAGCTCCATCGACCGCAGATCGAGCGCCGTGATGCCCCGCGTCACGCCCTTCGCGTCGATCACCGCCGACAGAAACTCCCACCCCTCGTATTTCTTTACCTTGCCCTCGGACTCGTACCGGCGCACCTGCTCGTCCAGCGCGTAGAGCAACTGTTGCCCGGTGGTGGCCCCGGCAAACGCCGTGCGATGATACAGCGTGCCGCCGAAGCGCCGGAAATCGAGCAATCCTTCGGGCGTGCGGTTAAACGGCACGCCCATCCGGTCGAGCAGGTCGATAATCGCCGGCGCCGCCTCGCACATCGCCTTCACCGGCGTCTGGTTGGCCAGAAAATCGCCGCCGTAAATGGTGTCGTCGAAGTGCTGCGCGGTGGTATCGCCTTCACCCTTCAGGTTCTTGGCCGCGTTGATGCCGCCCTGCGCGCACACGGAGTGCGAGCGCTTCACCGGGACAATGGAAAACAGATCCACCATCCCTCCTGCCTCGGCAATCTTGATAACCGCGGCCAGCCCCGCCAATCCTCCGCCCACCACGATGATTCTCAGTGTCGCCATTCGCCTTCCTTTAAGATTTGGTGTCAGCTCGTAGCGCTTGCGGCCCCGGCGCCTCCGCTGGCCGATACAACTGGATTTCGTTGCCGCGTCCCCAGGCCTGATCCCTGAACCCTGACCCCAGGTAACTCAACACCGGATTTTCCGGTGCGTGCGCATACTTCTGGCTCACAAAAGCGTGGATGCTCGCCAGCCCCATCACCGCCAGCAAAACTCCGCCCACCAGGCACACCCAGCCAAAGCGCCGACGCGCCCTTTCGCCCGGCGTAATCCCCCACTTTGCCGCAAACAGCCACACGCCGTAGGCAAAATGCCAGCACACCGCGATCATCGCCACCACGTAAAAAGCCAGGACCCACGGATTCGCCAGCTCATGCTGCACCTTCCAGAACGCCGCCGCCGGATGATTGGGTAAATCCACGCCCATGAACCTCTGCGTCGCCACGTGATAGCCGATATATACAAACGCGAACAGGCCCGTGTACCGCTGCGTCACATACAGCCAGTTGCCCGCCCAGGGATAATAGACCACATTCGCCTTGCCCCGCAGCCAGATATAAATCCCGTAAATCCCGTGGTAGAGCAGCGGCACAAAGATGAACACCCACTCCAGCACCCGCACCACCGGCAGGCCATTCAGGAACCGCACCTGGTCGCCATACGCAACCGGCCCTTTTACCGCCTCCCAATTCGAGAGGATGTGTTCAATGAGAAACGCGCCGATCGGAACAATGCCCGAGAGGGAGTGCAATTTGCGCCAGATAAAGCTGGTTCCCTCGCCCGCGCGCAACGGCTGCACGCCGCGGCGGAGATCATGCTCGGGAGGCGCGGCCGGTGATTGAGCAGTGGCCATGAAAATGTGGCTCCTTGCGCTGGCGATTCCATTCTGTTGTGTTTCGTATTGAGAGACGGAGTCTCGCGCGGACTATCCTCAAGCATTATTCGGAACCCATCCGGCCATCGTCAAGGCGGGGCAGGCGCACACGCCGAATCGGCGCCACGCGAAGCGTTAATCGAAAGTGCGCCAGCGGATGTTGAGATTGGACCCGTAATCGTCAACGATGAGTTTTCCCAGGCGGCCTTTGTGGGTCCGATACGCAACCACCGTGCCCGCGGGGATGCGATTCGACGGCCCCTCGGTCGCATTGATCTTGTCGGTCGAGTAAGGAAAGCGTTCCATCTCGGACCATTTCACCGATTCGAACTTGACTGGACCGACAACATAAAAGGCGGCGCCGTTCTCTGGCGTCAGGAACCACGTCTTCATGGTCTGGTGTTCCCACCAGAAATCGGCGCCCGCCTCCTGCTCCACGCCGCTATCCAAGTCATAAAGGTAGGTGGCCCGAATGACCATGTGACCGTTGGAGTGGACCTTGTGTTCCGAATCCTGCTGTGGCGGTTCCGGGTCCCGAGGGGGTCGTTCGATCCTTTTTGCCGCTGCCGATCCGGATGTTGTCGAGGAAGCGATCGAAGCCGCGGGCGCGGGAGCTCTTTTGGGAAAGAAATTGTTCCAGTTCGAAATCAGGGCAGTGGCGATCACGCCCAGCAATCCGATCAGGGCCACGGCGATCTGGACACGGTTGGAGGAGTCGCGCGCCTTTTCCGGTTCGGGCATGGAGCGCCTTTCCGATCAGCTCTCAGAGTCTCGACGCTTCAAGCGATCTTGGCGGATGCTGGCAGTATCCTACTTCGACTTTGTGACTGCTGACAAGGAGCGGCTTGAGGTCCCGCCCCTGTGGCGACACTATGTCTCCAGAATCGCCAGCAGCGCCGCAATCGCCCTTCCCCGATGGCTTAACCCGAGCTTCGTCTCCAAATCGATTTCCGCCATGGTGCGGTCGAGCTGCGGCAAATAGAACAGCGGATCGTATCCGAACCCGCCGGTCCCCCGCGGCGCCTCCAGAATCATCCCCTCCACCGAACCCTCGGCGGTCTGGTAAATGGCGTCATTTTTGGCGCACGCCAGCACGCAGCGGTAGCGCGCCGTCCGCAGCGGCGCGGGAATCCCCGCCAGCCGCTGCAGCAGCAACATGTTGTTCCACACGTCGGTGTTATCGTTGGCGTCCGGCGAGTCCACCAGGCCGGCGTCGGCCGCAAAGCGCGCCGAACGCACCCCCGGCGCTCCTGAAAGCGCGTCCACCTCGAGTCCCGAGTCGTCGGCCAGCACCAGCTCTCCCGGCAAATAGCGCGAGTAATACA
>JASHUH010000452.1 GCA_030040115.1 Acidobacteriaceae bacterium
GAAGAGCCGGTTCTTGACCAGCAGGTAAAGCGAAAGGACCACCGGAATCAGTGCGCCTCCGACATTCACCGCGAGAATGGTTCCGGGCCATTGGTGCACCATCGGAACAATATATGGCATGCCGTAATAATTCACCACTCCGCCGGAAAGCACGTTTTCCGGCGGGAACTGGGCGACGGGTATGTTGACCGCGCTCCCCAGGAGCGACAAAAGAAGAATGGCGAGCACGTACCGGGGAGGGATGCCCATGCGTTCGTAGGCATACTTCAGGATTCCTATTTCGACCAGCGCTGCAACGAGTAGAAATAGTACGAACAGCGCCAGAATGAACGGCCAGGGGAGCGGGAAATAGTGCATACCGGAGGGGCGCACGCAGTTGACCTCCTGTGAGTCCCGGGTGCTCGAACAGTCCGAGCATGCGCGAACGCACGCTGAGCTTTAGCATAAGCTCGCCCATTGCAAGCACCGTTTACGCCCGGCGCGCGGTTTTGTGGATCGGCACCACCTGCACCGTCACATCCCGCACCTCGGCTAGAAACCGGTTCAGCACGGAGCCGCGCAGCAGAATGTCCCAGCGTGACCGCGCCGACTGTCCGAACACCACGTGAGAAATATTTTCCTGCTGAGCAAAGCGGATCAGCGCATCGGAAACGTTGCGATCGGTGAGTTCCACCACTTGCGCGCCCAGATCGCGCGCCATGCGTTTGTACTCTTCCAGGCGGTGGAAGGCCTCCGGATCGCCGTGGCCCTTATCGTCCGGGCGGCTGACGTAGACCGCGTACCAATTGGTGGCCAGCCGGCCGGCGATGCGGGTGCCGACGCGCAGCAACCGCTCCGTGCCCGGCCGCGTGCTCAGGCACACCATGACTTTTTCCGGGATCGGCGCCTGCTCCAGGCCCTGAATGCGCCGATATTCCGCAGCGCGATTGCCTACCTGCTCAGCAGTGGTGCGCAGCGCCAGCTCGCGCAGCATATTCAGGTTGCCTTTGCGGAAAAAATTGGCCAGGGATTGCTCGACTTTTTCCGGAGCGTAGATTTTTCCCTGGCGCAGCCGCGTGCGCAGCTCGTCCACCGTGATGTCCACGTTCACCACTTCATCGGCGCGCTTCAAAAAGCTGTCGGGAACGGTTTCGCGAATGGTGGTGTTTGCCGAGCGGCTGACCGCGTCGTTCAAGGTTTCCAGGTGCTGGATGTTCACCGCCGTCATCACATTGATGCCGGCGTCCAGCAGCTCCAGCACGTCCTCGTACCGCTTGCGGTTTTTGCTGCCGGGCACGTTGGTGTGGGCCAGTTCGTCCACCACTACGGTATTGGGATGGCGGGCCAGGATCGCGTCCACGTCCATCTCTTTCAGGCTGACGTTTTTATATGGAATTTCTTTAAGAGGAATAATCTCCAGATCGCGAATCTGGTTTGCCGTTTCCTGGCGCCCGTGGGGTTCCACCAGCCCGATGACCAAGTCGACGCCCTGCTGATGCCGCATCAGGTTGGCGTCGTTCAGCATGGTGTAGGTCTTGCCTACGCCGGGGGCCGCGCCAATATAAATGCGTAACTTGGCTGGCTCCTGTTTCTTTTCGAGGACGATCTCGGGCATCGTTCAGCCCACCTCGACGGGATGGCGAACTTCCAGGACCACGGTCACGGGCAGCGTAAAGCGGAAGGTCGCACCGTGGCCGAGCCGGCTCTCCACTGCGATTTGGCCGCCCAGCGACTCCACCAGCCGCCTGACCAGCGCCAACCCCATCCCTGTGCCCTTCTCTGAGAAAGCGTTGAAGCGATCGAAGATCGTGCCCAGCCGCTCGGTTTCGATGCCCCGTCCCGTGTCGCGTACGGTAAACTGCACGAAATTCTTAATCTCTTCGGCCGTGAGCTGGATTTCACCTTCGGGTGGCGTGTAGCGCAAGGCGTTGGAAAGCAGATTGTCGAGAATCGTTCGCAGCGCGCGCCGGTCGGCGCTCACCGCGGCCAAGTCGGCGTAGGCGTTCACCTCGATGCGGACGTTCTTCTGCGCGGCTTCGTCGCAAAAGCGGTCGCGGGCCTCGATCAGAAACTCGCGCGGATGCAGCTGCTCCAGCTTGAACTCGCGCTTGCCGGTGTCGAGCTCCGCCACTTCAATCAAGTCGCTCATGAGGTCATCGAGCTCTTCGGATTCACTACTCACCGTCGCCACCAGCTCCGCCTGCAGCGGTTGCAGCTCTCCGCCAAAACCCTGGCCCAACGCATAAAGTCCGCGGCGCAACCGGAGCAAGGGATCGCGCAGCTTGCGGCCGGCCACGGCGATAAACTGGGTCTTGAAGCGATCCGTGTCCTGCAGCACGGTCACGTCTTCAAGCGTCGTCACCGTGCCCAGCAGCCTTCCCTCCGAGTCGCGCATGGGCGTGGTGCGCAGCCGGTAGCTACGCTCCTGGTTGCCAATGCGCATCGGCAGCATAGACGCTTCGCCCTCAGCCGCCACGGCTTTCCGCATGGAAACAGCGTCGCGGATGGCGCTGAGGATTTTTTCTCCCCCTGGCGCGGTAGAGAGGGCCATGCGATCGGTTGGCGATTTGCCCAGCAACTCCGCCGCCGCTTGATTCAGCTTGAGCACGTGGCCCTTGGCGTCGGTCACAATGATGGGCTCGAATATCGATTGCAAAACGGCGTCGGAGAGCTGAAACTCCATTTGTTTCCGGCCGGCCTCGGAATCGCGCAGCTCGCGCAGCCGCATGGCGATCCGGCTCAACTCGCTGGCGATCACGCCGAAGTCGTCGCGGCTGCTCCATTCCACCGGGTGTTCCAGGTTGCCTTGCGCGATGCGGCGCGCGTCGCGGGCCAGAGTGCGCACCGGCCGCAGCACAAGATAGACGGTAGCAATTTCCACGACAATCACGGCGGCCAGGACGATCCACCCCAGCGCCGCCTTTCCTGAAGCGGCCAGGGCGGGGTGCGCGGCGATCGCCAGCCACGCCACCAGGCCCGCGAGCACCACACAGCCCAAGATCATTCGCTGCGCTAAATTCAGCATTGGCTTCTCTCCGTGTCGCGCCCCCGAGATTCCTTTTCATTCTCGCGGAAACGCCCATCGTGGTGCAAAGCAGGGATCAGCGAGTAGGGATCAGGGATCAGGGATCAGTCATTCTGTGGTAGGTTGAATTAACAGCTCAAACCACATTGATGTTCGTCAGGATGGAAATGGCTAATTCCTTCAAAGATTTCATCGATGGCAAAGAGCCATTCAGTTGAGCCTGGAGATTTACAAACTCACCACCTCTTTCCCAGACTCCGAGCGGTTTGGCGTCGTCAACCAGCTTCGACGCGCATCCGTTTCTGTCGCGAGTAATATTGCCGAAGGATATGGTCGAACAACGAAAGGAGAATACCTTCTCTTTCTCGGCCATGCGCGGGGCTCAAACTTCGAAGTCCAAACTCAGCTCCTAATTGCCGAGGGTCTTGACTTCGGCAACGCGCAGAGGCGCCGTGCAGTCCAAGATCTCTCTGAAGAGGTAAGCCGAATGCTCGTTGCAATCATGGGTAAGCTTGAGAGGCGGAATAGCCGGCATTCCTGATCCCTGATCCTTGTTTCCTACTCCCTCTCTACGGAATCCGGCACACGGCCAGCGATCGATTGCGCCACGGGCACGCGAGACCGGCCGGCAGGCGTTTTTCCACCACCACCCAATCCACGCCAAATTGGCTCTTCAAGCGCTCGAAATCCGCAAGCTGAAAATGCGCCCAGCCTTCCTCGGCCTGCACTTGGCGTTCCCAGTCGGGGCCCAGCACCGGAACTTGGATCACCACGGCGGCATCCTTGACCGCATCGGCCAACTGGCTGCGCTCGGCCAGCGCGCGAAAATTGTGGTAATCCTCGCCCTTGGCCTCCAGGTAGTACGGGTCGAGCGCGAAATACGCATCCAGCGGCGTATTCCGGCGGACCCACGCGAAGGCTTCGAGCCAGGGATTCGCCGCCCGCTTTCCGGGCAGCTCCAGATGCGGGCTGGCGCTGAACTCCGCCCTTTGCACGGCAAACATCGCTCCGTTCGCAACCAACAAAAACACCATCCAGCGCCACGCCTTCGTTTTGAGGACGTACTTTCCCCCCAGACCCCCGGCCATGACTGCAAGAAAAAAGTAGACGAGCTGCAGATACCGCATGGGTTGCAAAGGCGTGAGCCGCACCAGCGATGCCGGAGCCTGGATCACCATCGCCACGGCTTGCTGAAAAACGCAAAACGCAAAAACCGCCAGCGCGAAGCGGCCCAGAGATCGGTCCTCGCGCCTTTGCGCCACGCGCCATAGCAGCCAGAACAAAAGCAGCGGACCCAGTGCCCCCAGCCATTCGTACCAGGTCCATCGGTAGATCTGGCAATAATTGCGCGTCGCCAGCGCCTCGCGCCAGCCCGCGTTGGGCGGCCCGAGCACCCACGCCAACGGAGCCATTGCCGCCGCCGCGCGTGGCCAGGGACGCGCCCAGGCTGGCGCCGGCTCCAACAACACCAGGGTTAAAATCAGGCAGAACGAAAACCCTATCGCGCCCATGAGCGGATGGAACAAACACGCCGCCAGCAGCAGTGGCGCGGCCTGCCAGGACCGTTCCGCCAGGATGCGCGAGACCGCCAAAAGAATGAAAGCCGTGGCGATGTTCCGCGGGTGCAGGTGCTGGTCCATCAAATACAAGCCGGTGCCCGCTACCGGAAGCGTGAACATGGCCCCCGCCAGCGCCACGCCCGCCCACTGCGCGTGGGCTTCCGCGAATAAGTGCTGCGCGATGCGCTTCGACGCCCATAAAACGGCCAAGAGAGATACGAACTGCCAGAACAACTCGGCCCACGCCAGGGGCACGCCGGTGGCGCGCACAAAATGAGCCATCCAATCGTCGAAGACCGTTGCCTGCACCTGAAGCCGGAAGAACTGCGCATTGTACGGATAAAGCGCCGGATTGAGGTCAGCCTGTACGGCCGTCAGGTAGACGCCGTCGTCCTCAAGCCCGGGATGGTAGCCCATCACCAGAAATCCGAGAATGGTAAATATCAGGACCAGCAAAAAATCAAAATGCTTCGGGTTGCGCTTCAACCTGGTAACCCCATCATTGTCGGATTGGGTCTTTTCGTGAGGCGAAAATGCCGTAGAATATCCTACATTCCCATGGTCGCCCGGACCACAAAGCGCTTGCAAGCTGTTCGGATCGCTGAAAACCATCCAGAGGAGCAGTTGAAGCTGGCGCTGGTGATTCCCACCTTGTGCGAGGCGCAGAATATCGGCAGGCTTTTGCAGCAGGTCCGCGCCGCGCTCGATTCGACCGGGGTCGATTTCGAAATCATCGTCGTCGATGACGATAGCAGCGACGGCACCGCCGGCATTGTTTCCGCCATCGCTGGCGAAGATCCGCGCGTTCGCCTGATCGTGCGTAAAGGCGAGCGCGGGCTCTCCGGCGCCATTCTCGATGGCTGGCGCCAAACCGACGCCGGCATCCTGGGCGTCATGGACGCCGATTTGCAGCACCCACCGCAACTGCTTCCGCAATTGGCCGGCGCGATCCAGGAAGGCAGCGATCTGGCCGTCGGTAGCCGCTACACCGCAGGGGGCGGGCTGGGCGATTGGAATTTCGCCCGCAAGCTCTGTTCGCTCGCCGCCGTATGGGCCACCTGGCCGGTGCAAAAAGGCGGCCTGCGCGTCCGCGATCCCATGTCCGGTTTCTTCCTGGTTCGCCGCGCCGCCATCGAACACATCGCGTTTCAGCGCACCGGCTTTAAATTGCTTCTGGAAATTCTGGTCCGCGGCCGCATCGCCTGCGTCAAGGAAATCCCCATCGCCTTCGGCCGCCGCACCGGCGGGGCCAGTAAAGCTAACTACAAAATTGCGTTGCAGTTTGCGCGGTTGCTGGCCCGCCTTTATGCCGGCAAGTGCGGATGGCATCGCCGCCAGGCTCTGGGCGCGGGGCTCTGAAGCCTGCAACCACCAGCCTGGCGGGCGGCGTCCCAGGCGCTGTTTACAGGCTCTAAATCGCGGGAAGCAGCCAGCGCAGCACCAGGAACGCCCCCACTCCGGCGAAGAACACCAGCGCCATGCGAATTCCCGGCTCGCGGTTGACCTCCGGAACCAGATCCGTGGCGGCTACGTACAACGCCACGCCCGCCGAAATGGGCAATCCATACGGCGCCCATCGCGGAATCAGCTCGATCACCAGCACTCCGGCCATCGTCGCCGCGGCCAACGTCGCTGCGGAGGAAAGCGCCGCGGAGCGGCTTCTTCCGCTCGCCAGCATCACGCTCGCCATGGTAAAGCCCTCCGGCGCCTTGTGCAGTAGAATGGCCAGAAAGATCAGCCATCCCAGCCAGCTCGAAATCACAAATCCCGAACCGATCGCTACACCGTCAAAAAGCGCGTGCGCGCTCAGGCCCCCCAGCACCGAATAGCCTGTGCTCGCCGAGATAAACTCGCCGCGATGGGTCTCTTCGCCGTAGTGAAAATGCGCGTTGATCGTATGCTCCAACAGGTGAACCACGCAGTAGCCGGCTACGATCAGGATGGGGCCGAGGCGCGGGCTGAGCTTCATGCTCTCGGGAGCCATTTCAAGCAACGCTGTGGCCAATAAAAAACCCGCGCCCAGAGCGACAAAATACCGTAGGTGGCGTTCCACATCGCGCGCCCGCACCAGCACCAGCCCGCCCGCCACATCGGCGAACGCCGCCACTGCGCCCAGCAGGAGAGACAGTTTCAGCATGACCGCAGCAAACGCCCTCCAACCAAGCGGAATACCTGTTGCGATGAAAAGTTCTGCCAACGGCAAACCGGGAACCGGCAGCCGAAAGCGGCGAGCCGCCTCAGCCGCTGTGCCGGATATGCAGGACATCGCCGTCTTGCACCACGTAGTCCTTGCCTTCCAGCCGCAGCGTGCCCTTGGCGCGCGCCGCCGCTTCGGACCCGGCTGCCAGTAAATTGTCCCAGCGGATGGTTTCGGCGCGGATGAAGTGGTGCTCCAGATCGGTGTGAATCGCTCCCGCGGCTTGCGGCGCTTTGGACCCCAAGGGCACCGTCCAGGCGCGGCACTCGTCCTCGCCGGCGGTGAAAAAACTGATCAGCCCCAGCAGTTCGTAGCTTTTGCGGATCAGCCGCACCAGCCCGCTTTCGCTGAGCCCATAGCTCTCCAGGAAATCCTCCGCTTCGGCGTCGTCCATCTCCGCCAGTTCCGCCTCCACCTTACCGCAGATCGCCGCCGCGGCCGCATTGGGCTGGCGGGCCGCGTCATCGAGCCCATAGCGGCTGACCGCCGACTCCAAATCGATGCCCAACGCGGCGCTTTCGCCGATGTTAATAGCATATAGCACAGGCTTTTGTGACAAAAACATAAACCCTTTGATGAGCTTCTTTTCTTCCGGCGTCATCTCCAGTTCGCGCAGCGGCGACTCTTTTTCGAGCGCCTCTTTCGACCGTAAAAGCAACGCCTGCTCGCGCTCCAGTTCGCCGGTCCTCGCTTTTTTCAGATCCTTTTCCACGCGCTCCAGGCGCTTTTCCACCTGCCCCAGATCGCTCACCATCAGGTC
>JASHUH010000453.1 GCA_030040115.1 Acidobacteriaceae bacterium
GCGCCCATCAGCTTCAGGAAACCGCGCCGCGAAACCGGATCGATCCACTCCTGCGCCGCCGTGGGAAACTCCTTCTCCACGGCCGCGCGAAACTCCGGCGTATCGGCCAGCTCATCCAGCGAGCGCCATAGCTTTTTGCCCTTCACGCCCTTCAACTCCTGCCGCACCTGGGCCAAGCTCATCGGCTGATCCTTCGCCGCTGCGGTCTGCTTCTCGTTCTTCACGGCATTCTCCGTCGCGTCTTCCGCGTGGCTCGCGTCCGGGTTCATCGTTTGTTCACTCCTCAACTCGCTCATCGGTGGCAGGTATTGCAACTTGTAATCAGCCGCGGAGATTTGATTTTGTAGTGAACCAGCAGAAACTGGCCCAGTTCATCCTGGCTGGTGAACTTCTGGTACGCCGCTGGCAATGGAACCGGAACCGGAATTGGAGGCGCAGCGCCCTCCGACCCTTGCCCCGGTCCCGGCGGCGATTGCAGCGCCGCCATCTGCGCGCTCGCTCCTCCCGTATCGGGGTTCGCGGTCGTGCAATTCACATCCTGCGCTGTGGGAACACCCGTTTTGTCGGCCGTCGCCGCGCACCACACCGGCCGGTAGGGCGTCGGCTCTTCCCACGCCATGTTGTAAATCTCGCTGGTCGGCCTCAAATTCTTCGCCGGATTGCGATGGCAGTTGAGACACCACTCCATCTGCAACGTGTTCTGTTCGTACATCAGCGGCATTTCATCCACGCGCCCGTGACAGCTTTCGCATCCAATGCCCTTATTCACGTGAATCGAATGGTTGAAGTAAACAAAATCGGGCAGGTCGTGGACCTTGGTCCAGACAATCGACTGGCCCGTGTACCAGCTATTCCGCACCGGCTCAAGAAGCTGCGCGTCGGTCCAGATCTGCGCGTGGCAGTTCATGCAGGTGCGGGTGGGCGGGATGCCGGCATAGCTGGACTTCTCCACCGTGGTGTGGCAGTACTGGCATTGCAGCCCCAGTCCCTGCACGTGATGCTCGTGGCTGAACGGAACAGGCTGATCTGGCCGTTGGCCCTGCCGGGTTACCCAGGGCGAGCGTTGCAGTTGGTCCAGCATGACGCCCAGGGCAATCACAATGAGCCCCGTCAATACCAGGCTCATGCGAGCCAGGGCATTGGAGCTACGGTCAAAAATTTGCGGCATGAATTGTTCCCTGCTTGATTTTCGCGTCTAAATGCGCCCGCTGTGCCGGCGGTCACATAGGTTATGTAAAAAAATCTGCGTTGAGCAAAAAACAACCGGAAAGGCTGGGAAGCCCGAAATTTCACTATAACAGTCCGAGTTGGGCGTGCAAGGGCATCCGACCTGGAACTCGGAAAAATCTCAGCGCCGATTTTAAGTTTCGTAACTCGCTGAAAGTCGTTCGGTTGTGATTAGGATTGCGTTTGAATAACAAAACAACTGCCCCTGGCGGTCTTCGCGCCAGGGTATGAAATCAATGCACTCACCATATCACATGGCGCGCAGGGTTGGCATCCCGCTAAGTTTTTGGGGGATCGGGCCATTTTGGGAAATGGCTTTCAAGGCCGGGGCGTCTCAGGCTGCGGAAAGACAACTTCGAAGCCTGAGTCCTGAAATGCCACGACTTTACCTCTCGCTCGCGCCCCCTGGGCCATGAAACGAACGTGAGCTTTAGAATGTGCGTGAAAACGGCCTGAGCGCGAGCAAAAGCATCCCGGGGGATGCCGCGAAGAGCCCAGGACGCAGGCCGCCAACGGCGGGCGAGCCTGGGGAACGGCGCCAAAAACCCGAAGCACAGGAGCGACGGAAACACGCCACGCTTTTGGGGGTAAGGAGAAATGGCCGCCAGATCGGCGCCCACATCAACACCGGTTCTGGCTCGGTTCAGG
Organism: Acidobacteriaceae bacterium; assembly: GCA_030040115.1. Lineage (GTDB taxonomy): Bacteria > Acidobacteriota > Terriglobia > Terriglobales > Acidobacteriaceae > Telmatobacter. The sequence continues at coordinate 1,876 of JASHUH010000453.1, forward strand.
GGTAGCAAGCCAGGACCGGAATGTCGCGCGGCGGAAAGAGCCTTGAACCGGTTTGCCGTCCGCACAGGAGCATTCTTAGACCGTTACCACATGGAGATCTTCAACTCGTCCACATAAGCGGTGACATGGCCGCTGGAGCCATACCCGTCCACCTGAAACTGGGTCATGACCACCGGAGCCCATCCCAGACTGGCTGCTCCATAGACGGTGGCGTTCAGGGGAACCTCGGCTCCGTCAAACCATATGGAGTCATAGGTGAGGGAGCCGGAGCTATTCCGCGCATAGCTCGCCTGCACGTGATGCCACGCATTCTGAGACCAATTCCGGGGGTTACAACTTGTTCCGCTCGCTTTGACCCAGGTCGGCTTCGGGCTGCTGGCGCTCCCCTCGTTGGCTGTGTAATCCCAAGTGCCATTCCAGCCGTCGCACTGCACGCCTGCGAGCAGCGTCTGGCCATTCGGCATGGTCTGGTTGATGTCGAATTCCAGATTGGCAAGGTCGCTGGCGGAGCTGGTGAGATACACCCACGCGTCATAGAAGAAGTTTTCTGCGGCGGTGTTGTCCGAGAAGGAGAGGGAGTAGCGCTCACCTCCATCGTCGGTGAAAGTGGTGACAAACTGACGCGAACTTCCGGACACGGTTGGCGAAGTAACCAGAGTCATAGAGCCGCTTGACGAGCCCGGTGTGCCGCTATCATGCGCTTCCTGCCACCCGCTCAGCGCTTGGATGGCACTGACGGTGTCGGCGCTCGACGGGATAATCGCGGTGGCGCTCGAGTCGACTGTGATGGTGACATCGGTCACGCACGAGGAACCGTCATCTCCCCAAGCCTTGACATGCAGCGTATGTGTTCCGCTGGAGGCGGAAACGGAGGTATCGATCGATTGCGCGTAAAAAACGGTGGTGTCGGAACTACTGTCGAACGAGTAACCCATGGAAGCAACGTTCTGCGAGGAGCACGTGGAAGCGCTTGCAGACAAGGTGAACGGAGATGAGACCGTGGTGCTATTCACAGGACTATCAACTGTCACTCCGGCCAGCGCGGGGACTGCCAGAGTGAGAATGACGGAGGAGCCGAGAGTCAAACGACTGAAAATATTCATTGGATCCCTTCTTGAAGTGAAGACAATTTTCCACCCCGACTCCTTGCCCTTCTCTCAAGGAGCCAAATAACTTCTCCCATGTCGGTGGGTTGGTCTGAGAGGCACACGGCGAGACCCGCCGATTAACTACTCAGCCACCTCTGATAGCTGCGCCGGGTTCACTGCGAGCACAAGCAAACCACGGACTGGTTCCAGTCAATCCACAAATGCGAGCTCAACCTGCGTGAAGCGGGGCCCGCTTGTGGAGTTGACCAAAGGCAACTTTAAGGTTGCTACTGCATGGTTACAGGATTTACCCGGGCATCATTACATAATTCACCCGACATAGCAATGGATTTTTCGAAGAAAATCGAAAAAAGTCGCCCCTTCCAGGCATCCCGGAAATTCTTACCTGCATCGTCCATTTTTCCTAATGCAATCGAGTAAAAAATCTCCGATTGCCTTGGGGGAACTCAACACGATCGCGATAGGTCGGCCCGTCAGATTCCCAGCCCGCCCGGAAGGCCACCAAAAAAATTCCTCACCCGTTTGCCGGTTTTTTCTCGCGTTTCGTCACAATGGAAAATGTCCATGCGCGAAAAAGCGAGTCGCTTTCACCTGAGGTTCGCCATTCGTTCACCGGCAACTGATCTCGGAAACACACCTCTGGTTCGAAATCAGGAGCGATCCAGGGCCTTTCCACGGGAGATTGCAAGAGATGAAAACCGGCAAAAGTGGCACAAAAGCCGAAATGGATGACGCTAAGCCCTTCCTTTTCTACTTAGTGCGAGTAATTGGTTTGTTTTCAACGGGTTACTGATCGATGACGCCGGTAAGGGCAACAATATACCTCAGTCATCAAACCTTGACCGGGGGTGCTGAATGAATAATTCGCTTATCTACAGTAACCAAGGTAAAATGGCGGTTCGGCTTGAGAGCCTACTCATGATTCTCCATAAATGCCATGAGTATTTCGCGTTTTGCGATCAACTTTCTGACCTCAAATGCCTTCTTGACCGAATCAGACTAGGCGACGAACCTCGTGAACGAGAATGGGGAGCTGCCGCCGAAACAGCTAAGGCAGCGCTTTCCCTGCTCGTCTCGCTTGGCGATGTTAGTCCAACGGTGATCGATCTTATACGCGATATGGCGCAATTTCTTAGCGAAATCTCCAGCGGCATGAACGCAGATTACCTCCTCAAATGTCTGGAGGACATCAGGCGAATGGTTCAGAGAGAGTTGGAGTCTCGCTTTTTCTTAATGATCCCATCGCCCAGGGACAAAATGCTGCGAAATCCAGAACCTTTTGGGTCAAAGGTTTTTCAAGCGTTTCCATCCGCACGGCAGGACTTGACGGACGCTGCCAGCGCCTTTGCAACTGAATTGTACACAGCCTGCGTTTTTCATCTCATGAGAGCGGTGGAGCATGGGCTAGTGGCGCTCGCGTTGGATAGGCGAATCAAAACGAGAACCAAGAGTAGACAGATATACCCGTTCGATTTAGCGACGTGGGAGGTGATTCTTAGGGAACTGGATGGTGAGATAGGCAAGATTGCCCAATGGCCGAAGAACAAAGGCAATGTGCGAACGCAGGCGGTGGAATTCTACGGGGCGGCTGTAGCAGAAGTACGCGGCTTCAAAGACGCTTGGCGTAATCACGTAATGCACTCCCGATGCGCCTATAACGAATCAGACGCAATTCAGGTTAAGAGTCACGTCGAGCGTTTTATGGTTACGCTTTCCTCAAGGATTTCCGAACAAGACAGAACGCCTTATGTTTGGACGAAACGTCAGTTACTTTGAACGATGGTAGATAGTCGCCTCCTAATGATGCGCCACCGACCGACGTCAATCGCGATGACGCTTTTCTAGGTATCGCCGGAAGCCGCGAGCCTCTTTCAACTCTTTGCCGTGAAGACCATGTTCCTTTTCGAACGATTTTTCAAACCAGATGTCAGGGTGCATGGCCCGGTCTTCCAATCCACCCCTCAGCCTAACACCGCCATGATCCATTAGGGTCTGCTCTTCGTTCGAGGGTTTCAACAGAGTCAGTCGAGCCTCTATCCGTTTCAAAACCTGCAAGAGTGCTGAAATCTTGTTGCCCACCCACACAAGGACGAACAATACCGCCAAGACAAGCACTGAGACAGCGGACACAGGGCGCCTCCAATACATTTATTTAATTGTTCTCTTTAGCCTATAATGGCGAACAGCAAACAGAAAACCGCCCTTGGCGCGGGCGGTTATCTTGGTGTGGCTCAACTCTCCAGGGACATCATCGCATGGAGTGTAGCCAATGTCAAAGCCGCGCCTTCAGTTAGAAAGTTCGCCAATTACAAAAAGTTCTGTTGGAGAAAACGTTAATTTTAGAAATCTACCGGCGAAGTCGCGTTTTAATTCCTCGGGAGCGCCTTCGTCCTCCGCAGAGTCAACGTATTCAATTTCCAGCGCTGACGAAATCGGCCATACGGTTGATCGCTTGTCGTCGAGTAGGAACAGTTCCACCTTCCCAGATTGCGAATCAACAGACAGCACTTTAACTTCGGCAACCGATGCCCGCCCAACGTCCATGGGAGTGAAGACGCGGAGCGCACGGCCATCTGCTTTCCATCGCTCAAATACGGATAAGGCAACGGCGGGCGAAGTCATGTTTATTTCCCTCTCTCGGCAAGTTGGCTTTCGTGCCGCAGAGTGGCTGTGCCGCAAGCTGAAAATTGACATCGGCCTTTGTGCGGCGGTTTGGGAAAGCGTGAATCAAGGTTCCGGAGAGCAAGGAGTATCATAGCCGCATGACTGCCCGCGCACCAACGGAATACGAAAAGTTCACGTCTCTAGTGGACCGCGTGCTCTCTGTCCCACGAGCGGAAATCCAGCGCAGGGAAGAGGAATACCGCCGCCAAGTAGACGCAAACCCGCGAAGGCGTGGACCTAAGCGGAAGAAGAAGCCTTCCGCTTCCCGCGATTCTGACGCCTAGAATTGCTTCGCGCCTCCCGCCTTTCCCGTTAATTCCTTATAGGTAATCCGTCTGCCGACAATTTGGGTCACGGCCAGCGCGAACCGATCCGCGTCTGTCAGTGGGTTATCTTTCGTCGCTCTGTTATTGAACCGAAAGACTTGCTCATCGCAATAGCGGTCAAGGTGGAACGGCTCTACGGCCACATAAGTACCGCGCAATGTTCTCTTTAGCAGGCTCCAGAAGTTGTCGATTCCTTGGGTGTGGACTTGCCCCTTCACGTACTCTTCGG
>JASHUH010000454.1 GCA_030040115.1 Acidobacteriaceae bacterium
TGCATTTTGAACGATCCATCGGTGAATGGATTTTCGGAGTCGCTCGACATCCAAACCCATGCGGTCCGGCTCGACGCCCGGTGCAAAGCCGCAATCAAAAGCCGTAACTCCTTTGTTCTACGCACCATGCTTACTTTTCTCGGATATTTCCAGCGCATTTCGACCTGCAAATTTCCGAGGGCGAAGGAGTCTGGCGATTTCGCCGGAGCCTCCAGCAACATGATCCGCCCCGGCGGTGACTCATCGAGTTGGTTGACGCTGAATCGGAGCCGCCGAAACCCGAAAAACGCCGTCTCCGCCGTTTGCTGCCCCCTTTCCGCCGTATTCTGAATTCGAAGGACAATCCCAATGACCCTGCTTGACGCTCCCACGTTCGATGAAGCACGCGCCCGCCGCCACCGCATCGTCGTCTACTCCACCATCGGCGGTTTGGTGGCTCTCTTCATTATTTGGTGGTTCGTCGCCGGCCGTCCCATTGACTGGCCCTGGAACTGGGACAATCATCTGTTCGGCCGCGCAGCCGTCAACCGTTTCATGACCGACATCGAGCAAAACGACCTGCAGAAGGCGTACGGCGTCTGGATGCACGACCCGACTTGGCAGCAGCATCCCCAGCGCCACTCCACCTATTCTTTCTCCCGCTTCCAGGAAGACTGGAGCCCCACCAGCCCCGACGCCGAATACCACGGCATTCACAGCTTCCGCATTGCGGCGGCGCGCATGTACGGCAACGTGCTGCTGGTGGCCATCCTGGTCAACGGCGCCAAGCAAAACGCTCTCGACCTCACCTGGGATCCCAGAACAAAGACGCTCAGCTTTGCGCCGCCCGGCGTGCGCCTTTCTACGGTGCCCTGGGCGGTAGTGCCGTGACCACGGCCATGGCCGAACCTGTGGCCCCGCCGCGGAGTGTGGAAAGCGCCAACTCGGCCGCTCGGCGCCGTTTCCGCCTGCTTGGCTACGGCGCCTGCGCCCTAGCCGGCACGCTGTGGGGTACGGGGTTTTTCTTTGGCCGCCTCGCGCTCGATGACATGAGCGTGAAGTACATGGTGCTTTACCGCTTCCTTTTCGCATCGCTGGGTATTTTGCCCGTGGTCTTCGTGCGCCGCGTGCGCTTCACGGCCGCCGAAACGCGGCTCTTGCTTCTCGCCTCAGCCTTCGGAGTTCCTATCCAGTTTCTTATCCAGTTTCACGGCCTGGCGCTCACCACGGTCAGCCATGCCTCGCTCATGGTGGGCGGCATGCCCGTCCTTCTCGCCGGAGCGGCCGCGCTCTTTGCCGGCGAATCACTGGACTGGTTCGGCTGGCTGGCGCTGTGCGGGTCCACCGTGGGCGCTGCCTTCGTCGTGCTCGGTGGCAGCCACGCCACCGGGCGCGAAACCCCTTCGCTCATGGGCGACCTGCTGGTGATTTTTTCGCTCCTCACCGCGCTGGTGTGGATCCTGCTCAGCAAAAAACTTCTTGAAACCCATTCCGCCCCAGTCGTCACCGCCTACACCATTCTTTCCGGAACCGCGATGTTGCTCGTCTGGGATTTCGGGCCCCTGCTGCTTACGCCTCTCACGCACGCGCGCGTGGACCCCATGCCGTTGGCTCACGTGAGCCTGACCGCGTGGACCGCCCTCGCCATCAGCGGCCTGCTCTGCACCGCCGCGACCACGTTGCTGTGGAACTGGGGCATTCACCAGGTTCCCGCCTCGCGCGCCGGCGTCTTCCTCAACATCGAGCCGGCGCTGGGCTCGGTTTTAGGCGTCGAACTGCTGGGCGAGCATCTCGGCTCCTATGCCTGGCTCGGCGGCGCGCTGATCCTGGCCGCGGCCGTCGCCCTTACCACGCGGGGCAACGAGCCCGAGCCACCCATCATCCTGGAATAGCAGGGAAAGGTTCGGTATCATCATCCGCATGTCCGCCGCAGCAAGCGCATCCCCAGAAATCGAGTCTTCTGCTAAGCCGCGGACGAGACGCCGCGCCCTCATCGAAATTGCCATCGCTTATGGATTGATCCTGGTCGTCATCTGGTCGCCGCGCCCGTTGCAGCGCTTCACCTGGATGCTGGCCGTCGTTGCCGTAGCCACCATCATTGCGCTCTCCTTCGACGGCGCCCGGGCTATGGGTCTGCGCGCTAAAAACTTCTTCCGTTCCATCTGGGTAGTCGGAGTGGCGCTGGCGTTGGCTGGCGTCGCCGTGGCGTTGGCTGTCCGCTACCACACCCTGCGCACCCCCGGCGGCGCGCTCTTCTTTTTTGAGGATTTCTGGTCCTACGCCCTTTGGTCCGGCGTGCAGCAGTTCCTGTTGCAGTGTTTCTTTCTCTCTCGGCTGCTGCGCTTGCTGCCCAATGCCAAAATGGCCGCCTTCGCTGCCGCGGCCCTTTTCGCGCTGGCCCACCTGCCCAACCCCCTTCTCGCTTCGTTGACCGTGATTTGGGGTTTCGTGGCCTGCCTCATCTTCCTTCGTTACCGGAACCTCTATCCGCTGGCCATTGCCCATGCCATTCTCGGCATCACCATCGCCATCACCGTTCCGGGACGCATCGACCATAACATGCGCGTCGGCCTTGGCTACCTGACTTATCACCACGGCTTTCACCACCACCGTCACTTGAGCCAGAGAGACCAGATCGCGTCCACCGTCGCGTGCGTCACCGCCGAGGCGCCCACCCTTCGGTCCGTCCGCCACGCCCGCCCATAAAAAACCCCCGCCACGGCGGCCAGCAGCACATACCGCCAGTTGAAGCTCGTCGTCCGCTTGTTGAAGTGCGCCAGCCCGAACAGCGCCGCCGTCAAAAATAACGCCCCGTATCGGCCAATCCGCCGCTCCAGCAGGTTTTGCAGCCATCCTCGAAAGAAAAGCTCTTCCGGCACAGCAATAAAAAAGAAGGTAAAGATCCACGCCGCCGCAATCGCTCCCCATTCCGGCCAGACGCCGTGGGCGTGCAGAAATCCCAACCCCAGCCCCAGCCCCAGCGCAATGGGCGTGTAGATGACCATCTCCCGCAGTCCGATCCCGGCGTCGCGGGGGCGCAGGCGCAAGTCAAATCCGGTTCCATCCAGTTTCCGTATCAGGACGAACCCGTAGATTCCCGCGTCGAGCAGCAAGACCTTGTTAAAGATGGCCAAGTGCGGTGGCCATGCCCCCTCGAACCAGCGCAGGTCGACCGCCAGCCCCAGCGTCACCAGCACCAGATAATCGCGCCAGTCGCCGCGTTGTCCGGAATCGGCGTGCGCCGCTTGCTCCAGCAGCAAGGCAATCGCCGGCGGAAGCAGAAGATAAAGCGCGAACCAGGCCCAGCGAAAATCACCCGCGCCGAGGGTCACCAGAACATACGGTGCGCAAAAAGCCGCCGGACAGCCGAGCCGCGCCCATGGCGGAAGCGCAGAGACGCGCGCTGTCGCAAACCCGGGAGAAAAAGCCACCGTGAGATAAGGAATGAGAGCCAGCAATGCGGCGGCTATGTTGGCCGGAGTCAGCATACGGGGCTGGTTTTATTCTGCGCCCTCTACCCACCTTCCCGCGCCCCGCCAGCCTTCGGCATGGAATGGGATGCGGCCCATCGACTCTCGCCTGGCGGTCCAGGGCCGGTTCGGCGCAATCGGCGCCCAGCCCGATGCGCCAGGGTTTATCATCGATGAGAACGCGGGACAGTTGCGGTTCCGGCGACCCCGCGTTCAAGTCCATCGCCTGCGTGCGGCCGATTTCACCGGGGCTCCGCGCCGGGCCATCGAACGGGATTCCATCGCAATGCGCGCAAAGACGGCGGTAGTGCTCGGCGCCCAGTGGGGCGACGAGGGCAAGGGCAAGATTGTGGATGTTCTGAGTGAGCGGTTTTCCGCCGTCGCCCGCTACGCCGGTGGCCATAACGCCGGGCACACGGTCGTCATTGGCGGGCAAAGGTTCGTGCTGCAATTGATTCCCTGCGGCGTGCTGCGCCTGGGCTGCAAAAGCGTCATCGGCAATGGAGTCGTCCTTGACCCCATCGCCTTTCTTCAGGAGGTTGCGCGCCTGCGGGAGCATGGCGTCACGGTTGACGGCCAGCTTTTTGTCTCGAAACGCGCCCATGTCATCCTTCCCTATCACCGCATGATCGAACTGGCTGCGGAGAGCGCGCCGGGACGCAAGAAAATCGGCACCACCAGCCGCGGCATCGGCCCTGCCTACGAAGATAAAATGGCGCGCAGCGGCCTCCGCGTGATCGACCTGCTCCATTCCACCCTGCTCAAAACCCACATTGAGGCGGCTTGCGCGGAAAAGAACGCCATTGTCCACGCGCTCTTTGGCGCCGATCCGCTTGACCCGGGGAAGATGTATGAGGAATACGCCGCGGCCGCTGAACAGGTTCGGCCATTCGTCACCGATACCGGCCGCCTGCTGAACAAAATTCTTTTCGAGGGCGGCAGCATCATGTTCGAGGGCGCTCAGGGAACCATGCTCGACATCGATCATGGCACCTACCCTTACGTCACCTCATCCTCCGCCACAGCCGGCGGCGCCTCCACGGGCGCCGGCGTCGGGCCCACCGCCATCGGCACGGTGGTCTCGGTCACCAAGGCGTACGTCACCCGCGTGGGAGGAGGACCGTTCCCCACCGAGATTCACGACGCCTCAGCCGATCTGCTCCGCGCCCGCGGCAACGAGTATGGCGCCGTGACGGGCCGGCCCCGCCGCTGCGGCTGGCTCGATATTCCCCAACTCCGTTATTCCAATCAGGTCAATGGCGCCGAGTGGCTGGTCGTCACTAAGCTCGATGTGCTCGACGAGCTCGACGAAATTCCCGTATGCGTCGGTTACGAAATCGATGGCAAAATCACAGACGAGGTGCCTGCCGACGTCCAGGGCCTCGAATCGATCAAGCCCCGTTATACTCGGCTCAAAGGTTGGCGCCAGTCCACCGAGGACATCACCGAATTCGACAATCTGCCTCAGGCGGCCCGCGATTATCTCCGCTTTCAGGAACGCGAGAGCGGCGCGTGCATCGGCATGGTTTCCACTGGCCCAGAGCGGAACCAAAGCATTCTATTGCCGGATTTTGCCCAGGCGCTCGACAGTTTTAACCCTTAAACCTCTACGGAATGCCCCGCTCTTTGCGCCGGGCCAAAAAGGAAGACTGCGCTATGGTCAGCTTTGTTGTCCGATACAAGTTTGCCACCGAAGATCGTGCTGAAGTGGCGGAAATGCTCGCTCTCCTGGCCACCGAATCGCGCCGCGAACCCGGCTGCGTCACCTACGTCCCGCACCAGGTGCAGGACGACCCCGATACTGTGCTCATTTACGAGCAATACCGTGACCCCCAGGCCCTTACCGCCCACCGCGATTCCGCGCACTTCAAAAAATACGCCATCGGCGGCATCTTTCAGAAAATGCGGGAGCGCACTCTCGAAAATCTGGTTGCTCTCGTTTGAGGCTTTCTTTTCGTCCAATCAGCGGCAGTTCCAGGTAGGGAGCGCCGGTGGGTGCGGAAACTTGAAAGCGGCGGCGTCAGCCTCCTTTCTGAATTGCATTGACCGGCACGCCCGTCCCGGGCTACCATCCGTTACGTTTATGCCCGTATCTGCGTTGCAACTCCCACGTGTCGCGCGCCGCCTCGTCATAGCTGCTGGAATGACCGCCTCCGTGCTTACACTTCTCGCTTGGTCGGCGCCGCTTCAGGCGCGGCGGGGAATGCCACGCACGGAACGCCACGAAAGCCGGCATGAAATCGATCAGCTTGAAGATGAGTGGCGCGATGCGGTGCTCAAAGGCAACATCGCGGTCATGAATTCTCTTCTCGCCGACGATTACATGTCCATCTCTGCGTACGGCACCCTGCAAACCAAGGACGAAACCCTCGCCATGCTTCGCTCCGGCCGGGTGCATATCACCACGCTCGACGTTTCCGACCGCAAGGTGCGCTTCTACGGGACCACCGCGCTGGTCACTTCCTACGCCCAGGTCCAGGGCACGACCCCGGAAGGCGACCTCTCCGGCGATTATCGCTATACCCGCGTCTACGTCCGCGATCCTCAGGGGAATTGGAAGATTGTCAACTTCGAGGCCAGCAAGATCAGCGGAGCCGCGGGGCGCAAGCGACAGGACCCGCCCGGACACCTTGTTAAATAGTCCAACGATCACGTGGCACAATTCGAGTAATTCATTGCGCCGATGAGCAGCTCAAGAAATTTCCCTTGGCCCCATTCCCTATCATCCCTGTTCCCTTGACCCCTGCTAACAGTTCACGCCGCTCGCCAGGTAACCTCCATCGACAACCAGAATCTCTCCATTCACGAAACTGGCCGCGTCGGAAGCCAGAAATACTGCCGCACCCACAAGCTCGTTCGCGGCGCCAAAGCGGCTCATGGGTGTGCGCTGCAACAGTTCCTTGCCGCGTTCCGTGCCTTTCACCAGAGCTTCGTTCAGCGCCGTGGGAAAAATCCCCGGCGCGATGGCGTTCACACGCACGCCGTTCTTCGCCCACTCCACCGCCAGCGATTTGGTCAGAGCCCCCACCGCCGCCTTGCTCGCGCCGTACGCCGCTACATCGCGGAACGCGACGAAGGTCGCCAGCGAGGCGATATTGAGGATCGATCCACTGCCTTGCGCCAGCATCGTCTTGCCGAAAATCTGGCAGGCGCGCAGCGTGCCGTTTAAGTTCACGTCGAGAATCTCCGACCAGCGCTCCTCCGGAAATTCCAGGGTCGGCTGGCGCTGCGTGACGCCCGCGCAATTCACCAGGATGTCGATTCGGCCGAAACTCTGGAGCACCGCATCGTGCAGCTTCTCGAGCGACGCGCGGCTGCGCACATCCGCTTCCATGCGCAATGTCTTCCGCCCCATGGCCTCAATCGCCGCGGCGGTTCGATTCACTTCGGCAATGCGGCGCGATGCCGCCACTGTATCGGCATGAGCCTCAGCCAGCCCCAGCGCAATCGCCTCGCCGAGTCCCGACGTTCCTCCAAGGACGATCGCGCATTTGCCGGTTAAATCGAATAAAGACATGGAAGACAGGATACTCCATCACTTGCCCGTCCCTGCCCTCCATGGAAACGCCGTGTTGCACGGCGTCCATTTGCGAAAAATTGAATCGGCCACGCGCTAAACACCGAGATCGCGTCGCGGATTCCCCGTCATCTTCTCCGGAACGACAAGGCGATCGAATTCCTCTGCGGAAAATCGCCCGGTTCGCGATCACCTCGTTCACGTTCATATTGGTTTGCGTGCCTGGGCCGGTCTGCCACACAGACAGCGGAAACTCATCGTCCCGGAAAAAGCGCCATCTATGTTCGATTAGTGCTATTGTTGAAGCGGCTGGCCCCAGCCATGGAAAGGTCGAACATCGGTTTCTTTGTCCCGAAGGAGGGCTCCCCCAATGAACCGGATGTTGCGTCGATTGTTGAACCAATTGGGCCGCGCAATCTTGCGCCCCGCCTTCAACCGAAACTCGAGTCCGCTCTTCGCCGCGCTTTCGATCCTATGCCTCTCGCTGGCCTGCGCACTGGTTCCCTGCGCACCCGCCTGCCACGCCGAATCCGCCCCTCGCCTCGAACGCCATGCCCGCAAAGTCCAGAAAAAGCTGGCCAAGTATGCGCCGGGCAAGTATCTTCACCTTTCCTTGATTGACGATACTGAGAGTTATGGCGCACTTGGCGCGCTCTCTTCGTCCTCGTTCCGCTTCACCAACGCGGACACCAACACCACCACGACCTACGAGTACGCCGATGTAAGCAGGATCAAAACCGATAAGGAATACATTGGCGAAGGGACCGCGCCGGAGCGGCATATTCGTCACCTGGTGCCCATCCTCATCGGCGCTGCCGCGGCCGGAGGAGCCGTGGCTTACCTCGAAATGCACTAGTCTGGTTGCGTTGGCAGCGCAGTGGCGTGGCGCTTATACCGCCGAACCAACGCCCACCAGGTGCAGCCTCCCCATCGCATCGCCTGCCGGCGCGTGGCGTCGAAAGTCCGCCTCCGAAGCCATTTGCTTCAGAAGCTGCCCCCAGCTCGCCCCGCCGCCGCTAACCGCACGCCGGCGCGCCAGGTGCGCGGAGATGTGCGCCACCGCGAAGCTCACGCCGTTCAAATTGCGCTCCCGCTGCACGCCCGGAATCTCCCGGGGATACGGCGACGCGCTGAACACCAGTTTTCCCTCGCGTTCCGTGCAGCCGAACTGCTGGCAGGAGCAATCGGCGTCCGCGGTCACGCCAATGGCACCGGCCATCGATCCCGGCAGCATCGGCTGACCATTCATCTCATATGCCGACACCAGCGCCGCTCCGGCGACGTGCACGCGTTCCAAAGCAGCCGCAAACGCCGCCCGGTGCGCGGGGTTGATGGTTCCCAGGCTCAGATTCACGATGTGCATCTCGTTGTCCAGGCACCAGTCGATCGCCCGCATCACCCGTCGGATGCTGGTCGCCAAGGTGCGGTCGAACACGCGCACCGCGTAAAGCTCGGCTTCCGGCGCCAGCATGTGGATCAACGCCGCAATCGCGGTTCCGTGCCCCAAGCAGTCAACAAATTGGGGCAGATTCGCGTCGGCCTCCACCGTGACTCCACCGGCAATGCCGCCCACGTGCGGATGCTCCCGATGCACCCCGCTGTCAATCATGCCAATGCGAATCGCCCCGCTCATACCGCCCCACCCGCAGCAGCCAGCCCCAGCGCTTCCGCCACGCCCATCCGTGAAAAATAAAAATTCGCTGTCGTCTGCTCGATCACCCTTCCGTCCTCAATCGCAATCGTCATATCCGCAATCGCGGCCAGGGCCAGCCTGTGCGTAATCACAATCGCCGTCCGTCCTTCGAGCGCCCGCGCCAACTCACCTGCTACCGCCGCCTCGCAATCCACGTCCAGCGCCGAAGTCGGCTCGTCCATGATGATGAGCGAAGGGTTGCGCAGCATCGCCCGCGCCAGCGCAATCCGTTGCCGCTCGCCCACCGAAATGGTCACTCCCCGCTCGCCCAGCACCGTCTCATACCCGTTCGCCAGCGATTCAATAAAATCATCGATCCGCGCCATCCGCGCGCACGCCCGTATCTCCTCGAGCGTGGCTCCCGGCCGCCCATACGCGATGTTTTCTCGAATGCTCCCATGAAAGAAAAACGGCGTCTGTTCCACCAGCGCCACCTGCCGCCGCAAATCCTCGAGCGCCAGCTCGCGAATGTCCACCCCGTCCATCATGACCGCGCCACAATCGGGATCGAAAAACCTCACCAGCAGGTCCGCGATCGTCGACTTCCCCGCTCCGCTCGGCCCCACCATCACGCACAGCGCGCCGGCCGGAATCCTGAACGAAACATCTGTCAGCACCGGCCGGTCTTTCGAATAGCGAAATGAAACTCCATCCAGCCTCACTTCTTCGCGCACGCCCCCAAACGCCTGCGCCGCGGGCGATTCCACCACCTCCGGCTTGATATCGAGAAGCGAAAATACCCGCTCCAGCGACACTCCACCCGTCAGTAAGTTGGTGTAAGTCCCCATCATGGCCTGCACCGGTGATAGCAGCCGCAGATGGTAGGCCATAAACGCCACCAGCGCCCCAATCGTCAACTGCCCTTCGATCACCAGCCGTCCGCCATAGAGAAACAACGTCGCTGTCGAAACGGTCAGCACCGTCCCCGGCGCCGCGCTCGCCAAAAACGCCAGAAACTGCATGCGCAGCAGCGCTTCGATAAACCGGTTATTATGCCGCTCGAAATTCGCCGCTTCGCGCGTTTCGTTGGCCGACGACACCACCAGCCGTATGCCCATCAGCGTTTCGATGAGGAAGCTGCCCAGGTCTGCGCTGCGCTCGCGTAGGGTTCTCGTTCGCTCCGTCAGCCGCGCTTGAAAATGGCGCAACGCAACCGCGCCAAACGGCAGCAGCGCCAGACTCACCAGACACAACCGCCAGTTCAACCACGTCATGATGGCGACGCTGCCCACCAGAAACAGCACATTCGAAAGCACGCCCAGCAGCGTATCCGAGCACACGCGCTGCACTTCGCCCACATCGTTGTTCAGCCGCGACACGATGTCGCCCAGCTTGCGGCCGGCGAAAAACCGCGGCGACAGCCGCTGCAGATGCCGGTACACCGCCAGCCGCATGTCGAACAGCGACCGCGCCGAAAAGTGAATGTAAAGATAACTCGAAGCAATGGAAACCGCGGAAGTAACTACCGTAAGCGCCACGGTGAGCAGCGCGATTTCTTCCAGCACCTTCATGTTGCGGCGCATCAGCGCATCGTCGATGAGCCACCGCGAAATATAAGGCTGCAACAGGCTCAATCCGGTGGAGAACAACCCCAGCGCCACCACGGCGCACAACGACTTCCAATAAGGGGTTAGCCAGCGCAGAACCCGGCTGTATTGCGCAAACGGAATCGACGCCGGAGGGGCGGAAAGCGCTTCGAGATGGGCGCTCGCATTTGCCAAAGCTTTGCGAATCGATGCGCCGGGGTTCGACGCGCCTTTGCATCCGCGCCGCAACCCGGGACGATCATACCTTTCACCGGATTGAATCCCCGTCAGCGGAGACTTAGTCATGCTCCGGCATCACAATGAGATTCGAAGTCGTGTCGCCTTCCAGGTCGATGTCTTTCACCATCTCCAAAGTCTTGGCGTCGTACTCTTCGATCTGGAAGCCGGCGTTATAAATCAGCAGCTTGGTCCCGTCCGCGCTCATGCCAAAATTAAAGCGAGTGCGGCCGGTAAATTGCTTTTTGGCGATGATCTGTTTCGTCTTCATATCGAAGACCCAGAATTCCGTAATGCGATTCCCGTTCAATCCGTTCACCACCGCCGTGTATCCCAGCGTCCGGTCGGGACTGAGCATCAACGGAGAAAGCATGGTTGTCGTCACCGGACCAATCGGTGTCAAGTCATAAGTGAGATTCGAGAGATTGATCTCTGCAATGCCGAAGGTCTCCCGGTGCACAAACGGATCGGTGGAACGAAACAATCCGATCACCTTGCCTGGATCCTCGTTGGGATCATCCACAATGCTGAACGAAAGATCTAACATCTGCGGATCCGCAGGCCGTTCCAGGTCAATCGTCTTCACCAGCTTGAAGTCCGAAGTCTTGAAAACCTGGATGCCTTCGGTCCTGAAGAGATAAAGATACTTTCCATCGGGAGACACTTTCATCGTGCCGCGGTAGCCGGGCGACGCTTCGCCTTTCGGCAGATCGCAGGAACGCACGATGCCCTTGGCCTGAAGATCGATGACGACGAACTGCGGCTGGGAGACATCGTAGTAATCAATTTGCTTCGTAACCGTCGTCGCGATGGAATAAATGTATCTGCCTGTCGGGTCGATAGCGTCCCCGCTCAGGCGAATCTGCTTGTTGTCGTGATCCAGGTTGAAATAATCGCTCACCGTTCGTGTCGCCAGGTCCACCGTCGCAAAGCCGTTGTGCGCCATCGTCGCCACATACAGCTTTTTGTGGTCCGGAGAAAGAATCAGCCGGCGCACCACATCGGTGTCTACGTTGACTCGATCCAGCACCACCCCCTTCTCCAGGTCCACCACATCGATCTTGTGCTCCCAAGTGGCGAGATAGGCAATGGCAGGGGATCCGATGCCGTCCGCGGATCGAGCTGCGTGTGATGCGGCCCAACCGGGCAGCGCGGCAAGGCACAACAGCAGTGAAAGAATAGTCCCACGCATGAGGTTCATCTCCTATTCGCGAGTTATGGAAACACGATGTCGAGGTTGCGCCAGTCCTTGGTGGCCACCGAACACTTGCTCGTCCAGTCCGGCGCATTGTTCAGGTGGTCCGGCACCTGCGCCGGCCAGAAGCACGAAACGTAGCAGTCGTAGATGTCGCGCTCCACAGGCTGACAAAGCCCAGCCGTTCCGCCCGCCGAGTCAACTTCCCATCCCGGAGAGAAGATAATCGTGCACCCCGTCGGCACATGGGGTCTCACGGCGTTCGACTGGCCCGACTGCAGGGCCACAATATCGTTCTCTGCTCCGGCGCTTTCCTCCATGCGGTGCGCCTTGGCGTTAATCGGACGAAGATGCTTCATGACGCCTTCCTTTCGGAAAAGTGGTCTAAAAACGCGGGATTCAGTGAGGCGATCGTTCCATAAATGCGGAGGCAGGTGTCGGTCCAGGCGCGAATCCAATCGCAGTAGTGCAGGTTGGCGTGCCCGGTGTCGCCGTATCGGACAAAAGCCTCGTGATGGCATCCGCCGGCGCACAACGGTCTCGCCCAGCAGGTGTGGCAATCGTATTTGGCGTCGATGTTGCCGCGCTTCAGAAAAGCCGCCTGTTTTTCCTTGTCGATGCCGGTGCTTACATTGCCGATCTTGTGCTGATCGGAATCGACGAAGCGATGGCAGGGCGCGATGTCGCCCGACGGCCCCACGCCTACCAGGCCCAACCCCGCGCCGCAAGGAAGCGACTTATTCACTCCCTGGTGCAGTTCCGCCAGCGTATCGCTCACGTTGGAAAAGCCATGATGTTCGCCGCGCTTGGCGCATTCCAGATATTCTTCCGCCAGCGTCTGAAACTGGCCCAGCACGCTGTCCATCCCCACCGGCGTAATGGAATAGAGGCGGTTCGGCGAAGTAGTTACCGGTGCGAACCCCACTTCGTGAAAACCCAGCGTATGTTTCAGGTGTTTGTAAGTCCCCAAAACATCCATGGCGTGCGATGTCATGGTCACCCGCGCCGCAATGGGCCGCGTTGTATGCTTTGCCAGTAACTCCTTGATCTTCGGCTCGATCACGTCATACGTCCCGCGGCCGTTCTTGAAGACGCGGAACGTGTCTTGCGATTCTTTGGCGCCGTCGATGCTTACCGTCACCCCAATAGCGTTTTCCGCAAGAAAGTCGATGATCTTCGGTGTAAGCAGCGTAGCGTTCGTCGTCAGGCTGAAGTCGAGCTTTACTCGCCGCCGTTCCGCCTCCGCCTGAGCATAGGTCACTGCTTGCTTCAGCAACGGGAAATTCATCAGCGTTTCCCCGCCAAAGAAAGTAATGTGGACCGACTTACGCCCGCGTGAGTCGTGGAAGAAATAATCGATCGAGGCTTTCGCCGTCTCCCAGTCCATAAACTTCTTCTTGCCCTCGGGAGTGGCGACTTTATCCTCGCCGAACTCATAGCAGTAATGGCACGAAAGATTGCACTGGTTGGTTACATTCAGCACCAGCGTTTGCAGCGGAAATTCTTCGGGCAGCGCTTCTGACATTGTACGAAGCGGAGTCCCGTTTCGAATCGCGCTCATTTGAGTAAGCTCGTCAATGCCCTCGCTGACTTCCGCCGCTCGAAACCCCTCCTCGACCATCTTCGAAATCAAGTCAGAGTGGTCCAGCGCCGTCTTCTCCAGCCGCGCCAGAATTCCCGAGGAAATCCGGTCCAGAGCAACAATTCCTCCACTCGCCGCGAGATAGGCGTAGTTCGCGTTCCCGCCTTCGAAAAGATGCACATCGCCTCGCGAATATGCGCTCATTGGTCAACCTCCGCCTGGTCGTAGATCAGGTACTGAGGCACGGTGACGATCAGGTAACTCCGGCCCTCGATCGGGGTGCTTGATCCGTCGGGCGTCACCGTCGCCACCGCCCAAACGTCGCCATAGTTGTTGCGCATCGACGTCCGCGTCGGAGAAGGTCCGTCGCTCGCCGGGGTAAACAGACCGCTCTTCGCATCGATGGCGCCCACGTACTTGACATCGTCGTCGCCGTAAGTCGCTATAAATTCCTTGAGCGACCACGCCGCCGGCATCGGCCCAAGGTCGATATCGTCGGCCGTGTTCGGCTTGCCGTCCGGCCCGTAGCAGTACCCATCCGCCTCGAACTGCACGTAGCCCTTGGTATGGGTTGCGCTGCCAAGGTGGGCGAGTGACTCAACCGGAATCACTTTGATGAAGTCCACCTGCTTGTACACAGCCAGCGCGTCCGGCGCCGCAATATCGCCCACCGTGATGGTGCGCATTCCCGGCGTAATGTTCTCAGCCACGTCGGCGCTCACCGAAATCGCGCTCGGCGTGGCGCTCAGCACTTTCGTCACCGTCACGCCGGCCCCAAGGTCGATGCCGGATGCGCTGACTCCTGCGGGCAAATGATCGCCATAGATCGTGACTTTGTTTCCGGTTGTCCCCGCCCGCAGCGAAGAGACGTCCGTGCCCAATACCGTCGGCCCGTCCACGGCGCGGCGCAAACTCACGTCCATGCCGAATTCTTCATAGCGGCCCCAGAACCAGCGGCCATGCATCCGCGATTGATCGGCGGAAATGAGCATCACTTCGCGCGCCGTCTTCATGTCATCGGGTGAGCCTGCTTCTTGGCTGGCGCTCGAACGGCCTCTCCACTGGTAACCCGTGTACACAATGCTCGCCCCCTCCGCGGTAACCACCCTTGAAGGATCATCCACAAAATGCCCCTTGGTCTGGGTCGTGAACATGTCGGGAGAGGCTCCGGCGCCGATCGTCATTTCCCCGAAGAACTTGCCTTTCGCCGCTTGCTTGCCCCAAACCAGCCAACGTCCAGCCAGTTTGGGATTGCTCATGCTCGATTCCCAATTCGACCAGGCCGCGGTGTGCAGCGGCGCCGCCTTCTCAATGTAGGCGAGCGCCACGTCCACCGCTGGCAGCTTATCCTTTGTCGTCTCACCTTGTGCGCCGCCGCCCGCTCGACGGCCGCTGTCTCCAAAAGCAATCGGCGCCGAGGACGGAAAGAACGCCCGGTGCATGTTCACCAGCAACTTCCAGTCATCCGGCGGGCGATGCCACGAGAGCGGCCGCGCCAGCGCATGGCACGCTCCACAGGCATGCCGCACATCGGCGTCTTCGGGAAACTTCTCATCCGTCATGCGGTGCTCGGCGTAGTTCTCCACCGGCTCCGCCTCCGACGGCGCCAGGCCGTGATAGTCGCTCAGATAAGTCAAAATATGCCGCGCTTCCTCCGGGGTCAGGCTCACTCCGTTCAGGCGCACCATGCGCTTGATCGCCTCTTCCCAGCCCTCGGGAGAGGTGCGAATCCAGGAAATCCGCGACAGATTTCCCTTCGCGTCCGCCTGGTGGCAGGTTCCGCACTTCGAAATCGTCAATTGGTCGGTGACCGGAAAACCCTGCTCATGACTTTCCGGCGGGTTCGCTGTGGCCTCTTGCGAAAAAGCACGCGCTGGCGGATAAATGAGGGCCGCGGTCAACCCCAGCGTTAACAAGCTCAAGCCGCGCTTGCCTGTTCCAGAACCAGTCATTGGTTTCACTCTCTCCCTGGACTTTGCTCACTTCCGAAATCGCGATTTCGCCTGCGTTCGCCGATGCGAACCCCGCTAGCACAGTGCGAATCCGGGCCTCTTGCTCTGAGACCGTCCGCATTTCCAAGCTCATGCTCGCCGTCGATTGAACGGGTAATGGGGAATCCCGATGTGTCTTTTTGCGCGGCTTTAACCCTGTGCGGGGTGCGACTGAGCCTGCCGGCGCTTGCGTGCTTACCTGTACTTTGCACTCTAGGGCATCATGCGCCGAACGCAAAAGAATTAAATTCTTTGCTCTTCATCGTTTTTAGTTATCTTTGCGGGCGAATATCTGGACTGTTCGGCTTTTGGGGGTATCCCAGGAACGAAAAGACGTCACTCTTGTTCGCCGTTCCTTGGTTTGTTGTATGTTCAAGACGGTTCCGGAATCCCGCGTTGTGGAAATCAGGTATAAAGAACTGCCCCTTGAATCTTTATAGGTGCGTCTCTACACTTCTGCCCAATCAGGCATCGCCACTTCGCGCCGCCTGCGCAGATCGAAGCCCATGACCGGGCCACAGTCTGCGGAATTGCGTTGGCTTTCTTCCCAGTCGCGCACTGGACTTGCGCTGTACGTAGCTCCACGATCAGCGGACTTTAGCATCAGGGCGATTTTTCTGGGACATTCCTTTGCCGTCCCCTCTTTCTCGGCCATCTGAAACAGTCAGAGTTCAAAGCACAACGGGTTTCGATTCCAACAGGCTCTCCCTCGAGGTCAGGATGAACTATACCCTCCAACAACTTCGCTATCTCGTCGCTGTCGCCGAGCATGGAAACGTCTCAGCCGCCGCCCGCTCTTTGTATGTGTCTCAACCGGGAGTCTCGGCGGCCATTTCCCACCTGGAAGAAACGTTCGGCATTCAATGCTTCGTTCGCCATCAGGCCAAAGGAGTCACCTTAACTCCGGCCGGCAAATCGTTCGTCGCCGCCGCGCAGGAAGTGCTCACCATGGCCGAGGGGCTTCAACATCGAGCCCAGGAATTGAATCAGGCCGTGCGCACGCATATCGCGCTTGGCTGTTGTTACGAACTGGCGTACTTCTTCCTGCCCCAGGTGCTGGAAATCTTCGAGATCGCCGACCCCGGCATCAGCTTGCGCATTCGCGTGGGCGACGCCGAGTCGCTGCAGCGCTGGCTCCGCGACGGCGACATTGAAGCTGCTTTGATGTACGACCTGAATTGCGATCCGGTCATCTTTCTGAAGCACTATCTCACCTCGTTTCTCCCCCACGCCCTCTTGCCCGCCAACCATCCTCTTGCCAGCCAGGCGTCGGTTCGTCCTCGCGACCTGCTGAATGAGCCTTTGATTCTCCTCGATTGCGCTCAGAGTTCGGACTACATCCTGTCTATCTTCCAACCAAACCGTAAGCGGCCGAATGTCAGGCACCGTGTCAGCAGCGTTGAGCTATTGCTCCGGCTGGTTTCTTCGGGAAAGGGCTATGCCATCCTCAATGCCCGTCCGGTTCTCGACACCTCCAATCACAGCCTGCCGGTGCGTTGGCTTCCCATCGAGGACCAGACGCGCTCGCTTTCCGTAGCCTTGGTGTCGGTTCGCTCCGTCAAGTTGTATGGTCGTGGAGCGGCCTTGACGAACGTATTGAACGCCGTCAAAGAAAGAATCGGCGTCGGCCATTCCCAGTTGGCGTCTTAGCGGCAAGAGAATCCGCCTGCACGCGGTTCGGCGCTTTTGTTCCTACGGCTCGTCGTCATCCTTATCCGGGGAGAGAAGTTAGTCCCCCTCCCCGCCAACTACTACCAGGTAAGTGGGACCGCATGTCACCCGAAAAATTGCAGCGCGAGAAACCATCCTCAGCGCCGCTTGCGTTACACTTTGCGTGAAGCTTTGTTGAGGGCCGGATCTGTCCGTAACTTCACGGAGCCAAAGTTTCTCCATG
>JASHUH010000455.1 GCA_030040115.1 Acidobacteriaceae bacterium
GCCTTGCCGGCCGCCCAAACCTCGTCGCCCTCCAGCAACTGCACCGCCTTCACGCCGGTTTCTCCGCCCTTGCGCCGCTCCAACATGCATTGCATGGCGTCCAGCGCATCGAAATCCATGCCGTCGAAGCCGCCCACGCCCACCATCACCGCCTCCTGAACCTCCGCGCCCAGGGGAATGTCCACATCCGGCAGGCGCCAGGTGACCGGCAGAGCGGATCCGGCCAGCAGCGGAAACTGCAATCGTGCGGCGGTGTCGACCATCTCCCGCGCCTCAGGGAAACTGAAGGAAAGCTGCTTGGAATTGAAGTAAGGGACCGCGTGTTTCTCGTCTTCGAAGACCTGCGCGCACTGCTGAAAAAAGTCGTACCGCGGCAGCAGAATTTGTCCCTTCTCATTGACGGGGTAATCATCTTGCTCGAGCACCGCTAGCACGGCGTCGACGGCGATGCGGTCGCCGCCGCAGCGCAGCGCGTCGGGAATAGTGTTTGCGAGGCGAAAGCCGAATTGCTGCGCGCGGGCGGCGCTCAAGTCGCCGCTGGCCGCCGCTTCCTCCTCAGCTTTCTGCATGAGCGCCGCGCGCCGAGCTTCCCGTTCATGTTCGTCTGTCGGTCGCGGCTCGGGAGTCCCGCCCCGAGGCAGATCCTTGCCCTTCATCGACAGTGCGTAACCCGAAGGCGCCGCTTCGGCTCTCCGCGCCCGCTGGTCCACGTACACAGAAACCACCTGTATATTGGGCATGCGCCATTCGCCCTCATGCTGATAGCCAACCAAAAAATGATCCGCAAGGTTTTGCATGTCCGATCCCAGGGAATAGACGCTGCCCAGGATCGCCAGGCGCAGACGGCGCGATTCACTCCCGGCGGGCTGCTGGCCGAAAGCGGAACCCAATAGTGGGCGCGAAGCCAGCATGGCGGACGCCATCGCGGAATAACCTACAAAGCGGCGGCGGGTTAGCATCGATGAATCACTCCTTATGTTCTAAAATGAGCGCCTATCTCGCTTTCCATTGCCCGCAGGACGCGCTAAGTTCTCCAGAAGGTCGATTGCGGATTGGGCTGGTAAGTTATGGCCGCCAGATTCGGCGTCTCCAAACGCTTATAGCCCTGGTAGGCGCTATCCACTCCGGCAATCAGCAAACCGCTGGTCAATTCCGTTCGTTCAATTGGATACTGCGCCTTGCCGGTCAGAAACATCACCTCGGCGTTGTGCACCAGCGGGCTGAAGAAACTCGCCAGCGTGGTGCGCCCATCGGGCATGGGCAGATACATCTGCGTCGAAAAGGGCTTCGACTGTCCTCCGATGGCCGCCGCGAAGGTGAAATCGCGCACCAGCCCGTTCATCAGCAGCATGGTGCAGCGCAGCCCGTCGCGGTGCTGGTAGTTATACGCAACCGGATCGGGAACCAATGTCCGCAACTGCTCGACAGTTGGAAAAATATCGGTAAACGCAGCGTTGCCGGGCGTCAAAGTAGAACTGCGCGTCAACGCCGCCTTCATCAGTTCCTGGGACCAGACTCCCTGCTGGTAAGCGTTCCAGAAACCATCGCCACGATAAGTCTGTAGCCATTCGACCCCGGTTTCTCCGCCCTGGCGCCGCTCCACCATGCACTGGATGGTCTCCAGCCCGTGGAAATCATAACTCGCCATCGATCCGTAGCCCACCGAAACGGCTTCATGCACCTTGGCGCCTAAGGGAAACTCCACCGAAGGAACCCGCCATGTAACCGCCAGGCTCGAACCTCCCTGCAGCGGAAAACCCAACTCATGCGAGGTGTCCACCATCTGCTTACACCACTCCCACTTCCAGGAAAGCTCTTTGTCATTGAAATAAGGCACAGATCGGCCACTGTCGCGGAACACCTTGGTGACCTGGTCGAAAAACTCAAAATGGGGATGCTTCATGATCCCCGTCTCGGTGAGGGGATAGGTGCCGTGTTCGCCGACCACAACCACTCCATCCACCGCCAGCTTGCTCGCGCCCAGGGTTAGAGTTTCGGCAATGGTGGGATAGATCTTCATCGTCGGGTGCCGATCCGCCCGTTCCTGGGACAAATCCCCTTCGCCTCGTTGATCGACATACAGCGAAACCAGGTCCATGGGCGGGTGATGGAAAGTTCCGTTCCATCCATAACCGTCGAGAAGCCGGTCCACGATGTGCTGGGGATGGAATAACTTCTTATAAGCGGTAACTACGGCCGCGAGACGCGGCCGTCGGGTAGCTGTCTCGCCTGGTTGCATAGTCCATCCTGTCTATTTTTGACTGCGTCATGGGTTCCTATAACTAAGTGAAGTGCGGCCGCACCTTACCTGTAATTAGAACACAATCCAAAGGAAACTCCACTGCGATAACAATGACCATTTGGTTCTGAGCCGCGAAGATCGGACCGATCAATCGTCGCTCACCTCGGCCTCGGTTGTGGCTGGCCCCGCCCTCGAAAAACTCAAACCAGCCCACAACCGTGCAGAGCTCGATGCGGTCACTCCATATCAGAATGTCAGCCGCCCCATGAATTGAATGACGCGCGTGGGGTTGGTTCCAGCGAGCGAGGTGATGTCGCCGAACGTCGCGGAACCAAACGTCGCTCCTGGCTCACCGAAGTTGGGGTGATTCAGTGCGTTGAAGCCCTCAGCCCGCAGTTCAAAGTTAAAGCGCTCCTTGATGGGAAAATTCTTGTCAAGGGCGAAATCCAGGTCCACGTATTTGGGGCCGGATAGCATATCCCGCGCCATATCGCCGTAGGTCCCGGCAGCCGGCTGCGCGAGCGCCGTAGAGGCGTTGGTAATACAATTTATGAGCACCGAGCCACACTGGTCAATCGGCTTGGCGATGACATCCGGCCGTTCGACGCCCGTCCGGCTGGTGTTGGCCGGATCGCCAGACACCACGACGTTAAATGGCGTGCCGTGCTGAATGGTGAGAATGCCATCCAGGTTCCACCCCCCCGCCAGCGTCCGCACCCATCCTTGTGAACCGTTGAAGAACGGCAGTGCGTACACGGGGCTGGCGACGAAGCGCTGCGGAACGCTGAGCGCTGAATTGCCGTAGTCGAGCGCAAAATCGTAAGGGTCCATGGGGGCGCCGCTGTCGTTCGAATCCTGGCTGACGTCGAGATCGTGGGACAAGGTGTAGGAAGCGCCCATTGTCAGGCCATGATTGAGGCGCTGCGTCAAAACCACGTTGAGCGCATCGTAATTCGACCACGCCCCATTGTAGAGAGTACGGATGCTGCCGAAGTTCTGATTCGGCCGGTCGGCCGCTACGAACGGATAAATACT
>JASHUH010000456.1 GCA_030040115.1 Acidobacteriaceae bacterium
TCCGACGCTGGCCACGCCTTCCGCCCTGCACAGCGTGGGCACGCGAAACCATCTGGCCAGCGCAGCCGAAACAAATACGCCCGGCAAGCCTCGTCGGTCGAAAACCGGGCCTCCAACTCCAGCAGGTTTCGCGGATAATCCTCCACAACCGAAAACACTACAGGTTGTGGTAACCTGAGTCAAGTAAATACCCATCTGCCGGTTAATTCGCCAAACCGCGTATCCTTGAGAAAGACTTGCATCCACGCCCGGCTTCGGCTGGGCTTTTTCCATTAAGGGGTCCTCAAGATGGAAATCTTACCCAACCCGCAACCACCGGCCCGCGGCTTCTCCATCGAGCGCGGAATCTTTTTTATTTTCAAACACTCATACAAGAATGGCGCGCAAATTGCCTGTTTTCAAACACTTGAGCGGAAGCCAGAAAATAAGCCCCTTGTTTTGAAACACTTGAAAGAATCGAAATCTCGAGTAGGCCGCACCCATCAGCTTCCGACTCCTCCCTCCAGCTTCTTTGTTTTCATGCACTTATGCAAAAATGGCACGCAAGCCGCCTGTTTTCAAACGCTTGCGCCGAAGCAAAATATTAAGTCCTTTGTTCTGAGACACTTGTAAGAAGACGTGTCTGTTTTTTGTGAGGGCTGGGGGGCGGTTTCGGCCCCGGATGAACGAATTCACGAGTCTTTCACCAAGATTCTGAAATATCCAGTTGACGGCTGCTCACGCCAATGCTACAGTAGGTAACATTATGACCGGTAACACTGAATCCGCTCACGATCCGGCTGAACTGGGCGAACTCGAACGCCGTATCCTCCTCATCGTGTGGCGCCTCGGCGCCGTCACCGCCGAGCAGGTGCGCGATGACCTCGACCGGCCGCTCAAGGATTCCACCGTGCGCACCGTGCTGCGCCGCCTGGAAGAGAAAGGCTACCTGGCGCACTCGGTCGAGAACCGCACCTTTATTTACCGTCCAGCCGAGTCACGGCAACGCGTGGCCGTGCGCGCCGTCAAGCGCATTGTGGATTGGTTCTGCGAGGGCTCCGTGGAGGCCCTGCTGGTGGGTATGGTGGATTCCCAGGTACTCGACCGCAATGAATTGCAGCGTCTGGCAGAACGCATCGCCGCGGCGCAGCAAGGGTCCGCAACGCGGGAAGATCACACTCGGAACAGCAAGGAGGCGAAAGCATGACTGGAGCATGGATTGAAGCCGCATTGCGCTCGTTGGTGCTGGCCGCCGCAGTCTGGGCCGGCCTGCGCGTCTTTCGCATCCGCAACGTTCTGGCGCAAAAAGCCGCATGGACCATCGTCCTGCTGGGCGCGCTGCTGATGCCGCTGGTGGCGCCTTTGGCCGCGTGCTGGCGCGCCCTGCCGGCGGCAACCGTGGTTTTGCCCCGGCCTTTCCTCGCCGCGAAACAGGCCCTTCGGCCCGCCGCGCCGCCGGATGCGCCACCAGCCGCGGCCATTTCTTCCCCGCTTTCCGCGCCTGCGGCTTCCATTCCCGCGAGGCCGCTCCCCGCAACGTCGATAGCGGCCCCTCAGCCCGTTTCCCCGCTCTCCGGGCGTTTCCCCGCTCCCCTCATCTCGCAGCGGGAATTCGATGCTTCTCCCGCGCCTCCATCGTTACCCGCTCGCCCCTCGTTTTCCCTCTGGGACACAGGCTGGTTCCTCTATCTCGGCCTCGCATCCGCCCTGCTCTTGCGCCTGCTCTACGGGCTTGGAGCGGCGCTCCTTCTGGTGCGCGCGGCCAAGCCGGCTACTTTCCCTACGCGCCGTCTGGCGACGCCCGCTCTGACCGCCGGTCTCGATCTGCGCTCGACCTCCGCCATCTCCTCGCCCGTCACCATCGGTTCCACGGTGCTCCTCCCCGCGGATTACACCCGCTGGGACGCCGAAAAGCTGCGCATCGTGCTCGCCCACGAGCGCTCTCACGTCCGGCAAGGCGATTTCTATCTGCAAATCCTCGCCGGCCTCTACGCCGCCCTTGTCTGGTTCAGCCCCTTGGGGTGGTGGCTTCAGCGCAAACTTTCCGATTTAGGTGAGGCCCTCGGCGATCGCGACGGACTGGAACAAGCCGCCAGCCGCGCAGCCTACGCCCAGATCCTGCTTGAATTCGCGGCCGCCCCGCGCCCTGCCTCAAGCCCCCTCTTGACTGGAGTCGCCATGGCCCGTCCCTCGAGTCTTTCCCGTCGCGTAGAACGCCTGCTCAATGAACGCGCTTTTCGTCACGCTTTTTCGGGCAGCCGCCGCACCTTGTTGGCGATGCTGCTCGTTCCCTGCGTTTTGTTCCTGGCTACGGCTCTCGTCCGCGTGCAGGCCGCAACCCAAACCCCGCAACAGACTGCGCCGGCCCCGGCGCCCATCACCGGCCAATCGCATCCCGGCGCGGCTTCAATCACCGTCGCTCCTGACGTCACCGGAACTTCCCCGCAGAACCAACCCGCCCCGTCGCCGCAAACCACGCCGGGTTCGCCCATCAACGTCCAAGTTCCTCCCATTCACGTCCATGTGCCCGCAATCCATGTCAATGTGCCGGCGCAACACATCGAGGTTCCGGCCACACACGTCAATATTCCGGCCACGCACATCGATGCGCCCTCCAGGCAAATCAGCGTTCCGGCCGTCCACGTCAACGTGCCCGCGATCCACCTCGATGTACCCTCGAAATCTGTAGACGTTCCGCCTGTGCACATTGATGTACCCGCCGTGCACATCGATATCCCCGCCATCCACGTGGATGTGCCGGCGGCCGCCGCCCCGGACCCGCCCGCCGATCGTGACTCCTATGGCCCGACCGGTGAACTGGTCGCCATGCTCTCCGGCATTGGGCGGGCATTCGTCCAGGCCGCGCCTTCACCCACACAAGCCACCTTTGATCGCACCCTTTCGATCAGCGGTCAGTTGGACCTTTCCGTCGCCACCGGCTCGGGTAACATTCACCTCACCCGCGGCTCCGGCAATCAGGTCGTGATTCACGGTCGGGTCAGCTCCAATCACGGCGAAAACCAAGACCTGGTCCGCCAGATCGCGGCCAATCCACCCATCGAGCAAACCGGAAACGCAGTGCGCATCGGTGACCATCACGAGAATTGGCGCAATATCCGCATCGACTATGACATCGAGGCGCCGGCAAACGCCATGGTCAACGCCGCCTCCGGCTCCGGCAACGTCACCGACGAAGGCGTCGGTCAGGGCGCAAAGCTCACCACCGGTTCTGGAAACATCACCGCCACCGGACTTGAGGGAGGATTCATGACCCAAACCGGTTCCGGCAACATCGTGGTCAACAACACCGGCTCGGGCGATGCCAAGGCGCAGACCGGCTCCGGCAATATCGATGTCCAGGGCGTCCACGGCAGCCTGAATGCCCAAACCGGCTCCGGCGACATTAAGGCTGCCGGAACTCCCTCCGCCGACTGGAGGCTGCAAACCGGATCGGGCAATATCGAGCTATCGACCGCCAACGCGCCCATGACCCTCGATGCTTCCACCGGCTCCGGCTCGATTTCGGCCGCGCAGGAAATGGCGATGCAAACATCCTCCGACCATCATCACCTGCACGCGCAACTGAATGGAGGCGGCCCAACCGTCCGCGCCCAAACCGGCTCGGGCAGTATCCGCGTCGAATGATGACCGGCGCTGTTGTCGCGTTTATCTTGAGGCTTTGGCCCGTAGCACCTGAAACCTGAGATCTGAGATCTGAGATCTGAAAAACTTGACCCTGATACCTGACCCTGTTCCCTGCCTCTCACAGCTTCACCAGTCTGGCCTCGAGCAGCGGTTCAATCGTCCGTAAAGCTTCCAGCACGGATTCCGAAACCGGCGCGTCCACCTGCACCACAGCCAGCGCCTTCACCGGCTTTGGCCCGGAGCGGTCTCGCCCCAGCGCGAAGTTGGCGATATTCACCTCCTGCTCGCCCAGAATGGTGCCGATGCGCCCGATCACGCCGGGCACGTCCCAGTTGCGGCAGAACAGCAAATTCCCCTCGAGCGGCGCTTCAATGTCGATGCCGTCGAACTCCAGCAACCGCGGCTGCTCGCCGCGAATCACGGTGGCGCTGGCGCGGTTTCCGCCCATGGCCGCGAGCAGCTCCACGGTCAGCACCGTGCCGCCGCCACGCGCGCTCTCGCTTCTCTCTTCGTGAATGCGGATGCCGCGCTCTCCGGCCACGGCGGCCGCATTAATGCGGTTCACGTTTTCCGAGTCTCCCAGCAGCCCGGCAATCGCCGCGTTGCGCACCAGTTCGGTTTTCAGTTCCGCCAGGGCCCCGCCATAAACAAGGTGAACGGCCTCGATGCCGCCTTTGCCCGCCTGCGCCAGAAACGAGCCCAGCCGTTCGGCCAGATCAATATACGGCGCCAGTTGCAAATACTCTTCATGGCTCAGCGACGGCAGATTCACCGCATTCTGCACCACGCCCAGCTTCAGGTACTCGCGCACCTGGCTGGCGATCTGCACGCCCACCGCCTCCAGCGCCTCGGCCGTCGAGCCGGCAATGTGCGGCGTAAGAATTACGTT
>JASHUH010000457.1 GCA_030040115.1 Acidobacteriaceae bacterium
GTGGGTCGTCGACCGGCAGCAAGGAATCTTCCAGATGACGTAGGCGCCCGGCCTTGAGACTTCATGAAGCCTGCGCCCCGTCCCGAAACTTACCCTTTATGCAATGCCGCCGTCAGGCCTCGTGTTCGAGAAGCTCTTTCAATTTCGCCAGCTCGATATCGACTTCCTTTGCAGCGGCGTCGAATGCGCCATCGTCCAGAACCGGCGGCTGGAAGAACGTCATCAGGAAGGTAGAGCCGTCGTCGTTGGGAATCACCCGCGCCGGAACTGTCCAGGACGCCTGCGGGTCTTTCCATACATGATCCAGCAGGCCGAGCGGCTTGTTTGAAAGCATCTTCAATTGCCCTTTTCCCTGCCGTGTCTCCGTGTCATACCATCCATCGGTCGCGGGTTTCGCAGATTTCATGTTGACGATGGCCCACTTCGGCCAGTTCTCCGGATCGCTGAGGAAGTCAAAAGCCCGTCCTGCGTCCACTCGCAAATCGATGGATTTGGTGATCGATCGCCTGATCTTCTTTGGCGGCATTCAGTCCCCCATGTGTGTTGATCCCGCTGAGACGTAGTGCATCGGCCATGGTTGCGCAAACAACCGCGTCGAAACACAGCCCATGAACCGATCGCTCAATGCTGCTTCGGCGTCGCGTGATACAGCCCGCCTGATTCGGAATCTTCAACCATCCACAGCGCCCCATCGGGCGCCACCTCCACGTCGCGCACGCGGAAACCAAGATCCCAGCGTTCGACCGGCTTGGCTCCGCCCTGATCGTCGAAGGTAATGCGCGTGATGGACATACTCGCAAGCCCACTCACCAGTGCGGAGCCATTCCACTGCGGGAACATCGCCCCTTTGTAGAACATGAGATTGCCCGGCGCGATGACAGGAACCCAATAGATGACCGGCTTGGCCAAATCCGGCCGCGTGTCCGGATTGGGGATCGGCACTCCGTCGTAGTTCACCCCATAGGAAACCAGCGGCCACCCGTAGTTCTTGCCCGGTTCAATCAGGTTCAATTCATCGCCGCCCCGCGGCCCATGCTCTACTTCCCACAGCCGGCCGTCGGGCGCAAACGCCAGCCCATAGGGCGTACGATGTCCCGTGCTCCATGTCTCCGCCGGCGTCAGGTTCGGCCCGGGAAAGGTGTAGGTTCTCACCACGGGCGCAGTTTTTGCGGCTTCCGTATCGTGCGGTGGATTGATCACCGGCACGGTGGCCGCGCCCGTTTTCCCGGCCATTGGATTGCCCGGAGCCGGCTTTCCATCCAGCGTCAGGTGCAGAATCTTTCCCAGCGGCTGGTTCGGATCCTGGGCCGGCGTCATCCGCTGCCGGTCGCCGCTCGACAGGAACAGAGAACGGCCATCGGGAGCAAAGGCAACCGCCGCGCCAAATTGTCCGCCCCGGCCTCCCTCGCCATCGCGCCAGATCACCTTGAGCCCCTCCAGGCTCGCCGTGCCCTTGCCAATTTGCAATCGCGCCCGCGCCAGCGCCAGGCTCGAACCGTCCTCGTGCGGTTCGGCATAAGTCAGATAAACACTGTGATCCTTGGCGTAGTGCGGCGATAGAAAGACGCCTAGCATGCCGCCTTGTCCTTGATGAAGAACCGCCGGCACATTCGTCACCTGGGTCTTTTCGCCCTGCTGCGTCACCAGCCACAGAGCGCCCACCTTCTCGGTAATCAGCATCCGCCCGTCGGGCAGGAAGGCAATCCGCCACGGTAGATCGAAGGTGGCCACCTTGGTCAAGGTAAAAGGCAGGTTGGGCTCGGGCTGCTGCTCGCCTGCATTGATCTGTGCACCCGCTTGGCTCGCCGCCAAGGCGCCAAATAGCCCCGCAATCATTAGTAGTTTCATCCCGCTTCCTCTCTCGATTTCAGTATGTTTTCGCCTCGCGGCTTCGGTACGGATGGCTTACGCGTCACCAAGTTTCTTATATCGGATTTTCTCGGCGGCGTTTCTTGAATTTCGTAAGACAGAGGTTCTTTACTGGATTCTCTCTTCGCCGCCTCCGCGTAATGGCGATATCGCACTTACCGTGAAACGCGGAGCACTCGCCGTCAGTTGAAATCTCGATGCTCGTCCCAGACCTCCGCCCACGGCTTCCGCGGCGGTCCGCAAACAAAAATGTCAGGATGGTATGTGCTCTCTTCGTTGCGCACCCCTTCGGAGTTGCCGTTGTGCCCCGCGAGCCGGCATCCGGTGAAAAGCGTATTGGCTTGCTGCGCCGTAAGGCCGACAACGATCAGCGTAGTGGGCGTCGGCGTCGGGTACCCGCGCAGCCACTCTGAGTTCGTTGTCCCGATCGGCGTTGGCAGCCCATAGGCGCGGCCGAGAACGTCGATCGCTCCGTACTCGCCGTAGTTGCCGGTGGTGATGCCGAGATGCGCCTGTTGCTCCGGTGGCAGAGAGTCGCGAATCTGCGCCACCGTCCGCACCAGTTCGTTCCAGCCAAACTCCTCGCGCAAGTCGCCGTTATGCGCCAGCGCGAATTTTTCCAGCGATCCGCTCGACGCCAGCGGCAGAACCACCGCGCAAATGTACGCCGAGACAAATGCGAACGCGGCAAAGTAGACCGCTTCGACAGTCCGCCTGCCAGCGTTCGTAAGCCGCCTCACCCATCGCTCCGCCATCACCGCGCCCATCGCCAGCAGCATCGGGTATGCGCCCGCCACATAATAACTGCGCCCTTTGCCGAACCCAAAAAGAGCCAGCGGCGCCAGATACATAAACGCCAGCAGGCGATAACGGCGGTTCAGCAAAAGACCGGCAAGACCGGCCAGCCATAGCGGCGCGGCAGCCAGGTTGGCGCACATCATGAATTGGCCGCTCAGAAAACCCTTGGCGCGGCCGATCCGGACATCCCGCGCGTGAATGCTTTGAAGAAAGTGGTACGAGATGAAATGATGACGAACGAGCCATACAAAATTGGGGAGAAAAATGAGGAGCGCCAGTCCAACGCCGCTCCAGAACCAGCCGCTCTTGAGGTAGCGGCGCGCGGGCGTCAAGGCTACGCCAGCCAAAATGCCGGCGACATAAAAGACGATGGCGTACTTGGTTTCGAGACCCAATCCGATCGCTGCGCCGATCGCGAGCCACCAGCGCGGATCTGCAGTCGTGAGCAGGCGGGCAGTAAAATAAGCGATAAGCACCCACCACACGAAATCGAACGACGTGTACTGAAACTCCGTCCCGCTAAAGAGCACAACAGGCGAAAACCCCACAGCGAGCGCCGCGGTGGCTTGCGCCAAACGGTTTCCGCCGAATTCGCGCGCCATCAGTCCGCTGACCACGATTGCCAACGCCTGCGCCAACACCGAAAACAGCCGCAGCCCCACCATCGAAAGTCCGAACAGCGCCATGCTGATGCGCTCGATAAACGGTGTGAAGGGCGGAAACGCCACGAAGCCCCAATCCAGGTGGCGTGCATCGCTCAGAAACTGAAGCTCGTCGCGGTGAAAACCGTAACGATTATTGGTAAGCAGATGGAGAA
Organism: Acidobacteriaceae bacterium; assembly: GCA_030040115.1. Lineage (GTDB taxonomy): Bacteria > Acidobacteriota > Terriglobia > Terriglobales > Acidobacteriaceae > Telmatobacter. The sequence goes on from JASHUH010000457.1 coordinate 3,485, forward strand.
CCGCGACGACACCGGCGATAGCAAGGAGCACGGCGGTATCGCGACGGCGGGCGTGCGTTGTCACCGGCGAGGTGGCATGGAAGGATGGTGCTGCAGTGGTGGATTGCATCCTTGCTGTCTCCGTGTGCGAAAGATGGGGATGAAAGCAGAACCGGCCAAGGGGCATCGATTTTCTCTTTGGCCTCTCAGTTGGGCGCCATCGATCAGGGATGGTAAACCAGACCGCAGCTATCTCTATGACGCCCTGTTCCCTCAACCCCAGATGAACTCAATTGGCGTGAGAATGTCCGGATGCAAGCTCTTGTGCACCGGGCAGGTGTGGGCGGCCCGCTCCAGCTTTTGCTGGCTTTCGGAGCTGAGGATGTGGGGAATGCGAATCCTGACCTTCAGACTGTGGATCCTTCTCGGCACGGTGCTGCTCATCTCCTTTTCGACGGTCGCCGTGGCGCCGGCAATATCGATCTGCAGGGTCCGAGCGAGGATACCCATCACCGTCAGCATGCACGTGCCCAGTGCGGTGGCGACAAGGTCCGTAGGAGAAAAGGTTTCCCCGCGCCCCTGGTTGTCAGTGGGCGCGTCGGTGTTGAGTTCGGCGCGGGAAGGACCGTGCACCGCCTTACAGTGCAGGTCTCCCTGATATTCCACCTGAATCGTGACCATGGTCCTCTCTGATCCTGCGCCTTGAAATGCGATGGTGAAATCCCGTTGCTCGGCGCTAATCCCATCATACGGTGTAACATTCCCGGCCTTTGGGTCGGCGGGATTACCGACCAAAGCAAGATCAAGCGATCCTGGGAGTTGCGCCTGTTGGTGGGATCGCGTGAAAATTGTAAACAATGAGCTGGCTGGCGCAGAGGACGACCGATTGCCTGGAACGGGCAATGGCCGGACTGGACCGGCTCGCCGCGCGGCGTGGAAGGACGCCGGCGTTTCCTCTGCATCTAGCTACCGGCCTCGAAGGAGAAGATGCGGCTTATTTCTTTCTCACCCGCAAGGGCTACCGCGTTGTGGCGCGGCGCTGGTCGGCGGGTATTTTGCCCGGCGACGTGGATCTGATTGCATGGCAGGACCAAATGCTTTGCTTTGTCGAGGTAAAGACCCGAACCGCCCATGACGCCGCTGCCGCCGAGGTCGCTGTGGACTCCCACAAACGCAACCTCCTCCGCCGCCTGGCGCGCCAATACGTGCGTCAGTTGCCACAGGAAATTCCTCCGCAGGTTCGCTTCGACGTCGTGAGCGTTTATCTTGTCCCCGGCGAGGCAAGGGAGATTGTACATTTTGAAAACGCCTTCGGCTGGGACGAACAGCGGCGCGACTGGGATTGAGCCGAATCGAGGGGCCCGCCGCCTTGCGGCCATGGTCGTTACCTGCGGTTTCTCGCGTTGCTGCCGCGCTATCCGGAAATCCGTTTCCAGCCGTCGAAGCATGGTCCTTCGGAATGCTTCCGGCCTCGGGGCTTTATGCACGGCATGTTCGCGACCTAACTCTCAATGCACTTGACTTAAGCGCGACCGCCGGAGAAGGCCGGCCCGCTGTTATTCTCGATGACGTCGTGGGCGCCCGGGTGGCAAAGCTTACCTCCACGCCGATACGTGGCCGAATGCCGATGGCGCAGCTCATCCAATGTAAAGATGTGCAGATCGCAGACCCAGCAGGCGCCGGCCGCAGCGACGGTATCGAGTAACTCGCTGCGATTTAACTCATTTGGCCTCACTGCCCAATGCGGAAGATACCGGTAACCACCGGGCTGTCTTTTTTGTCTGCGGCGCTGGCGAAGGCTTTAATCGTCAACTCAGTGCCCATGACCACGATCGGCGCGTCATACACCGGCGAATTATCCAGCGGTTCCGAGGTATCCACGGTGTAGTGCACAATGGCGCCGGGAGTGGCGCAACGCAGGGTAACTTCTGTTTTTCCGCCAAACACGCCGGGCCTGGGAAAGAACAACGGCTCCGCCGTCGCCTCAGGGCGGCGTGATTCCTTCGCCACGCCCTTCACCTCTTGCGCCTTCAAAGGAGTTATGTTGAGAACCAGCGACTGAAGATACGCCCGTTCGAAATCGTGGATCGGCCAGCCTTGATAATCACTGTTCCAGTCCTCCAACAAACCCTCTGCGCGGCGCCAAGACCTCGCCATGGCCTCCTCCTGCGCTGGTGCTACCGCGGCGAGAAACAGATCGATGCGCTGTTTGTTCAAGTTATCGAAAACCGTGAGGTCGTAGAGGCCGGCCCCCGGAAGGGCGAGCCGGACGAACGGCCCGCGCTTTTCGAAAGCAACATGAAATTGGCGTGCACGCGCTGAGTCGAATGGGAGCAAATCATAGGTGTACCGGCCATTGGGAAGATGCGCGGCTAAACCGGCTACCTGCACCTGATTTCCCGGGCCGAGAACCGCCAAGGTTTCGTCGCGCGGCAAATGAGCCTGCTGACGCGCATCCGCTCCGGCGCCCTCATTTCTCCGCGTCAGCACGGCGCGAATGCGCGCAAGCATGTCGGCCGCGAATACATTCGGCTTACGGTAGAGCACAGGCACGCGAAAGCCGCGCGCGCACTGCTTCTGGATGAAGCATTCATAAAGGATACGCTGCCCGTCGGGCAGCAAAATGGTGATCGAGTGATTGCCGGCGGATGCATCAGGTTCGAGGAGCGCTCCCGGCGATATGGCGTCGCCGCTTGCCAGCACCCCCCGCTCACCGTCCACGCGCCATGAGCCATGCACGTTCCAGGCGATCCCGGGCGGCGCTGATTGTTCGCTTTCTGCTTGCAGGGTTGTTACTGAGAGCGCCAGAGTGAAAGAAGAAAAACAGCAGAAAAAGATAGTTCTTGCCAGGACGCGCATAGCGCATATTGTGCCACGCCGGCCTGTTAAAGTCGATTTGCTGAAGTCCGTGCGTCCGCATGGGAGCAACCGAACCGGCTCGGAGCGCCATCCAACTAATGGCTCGCAGTGTACGAAGCACGTAGCTCCGAAAGAGTCCACCGAACACAACGCAATTATCGCGTGACCACGGTTAACCGAAAAGGTCCAGGTTTATCGCAAGCAACTTGAGCGGCCCGCTTAGTGCGCTTTTCGAAGGCCGTAGATAGCTTTTCACGGTGACTTGGGTTGTTGCATCGCGCAACCCGCTTGTAATCGGCTTCTCGATTACTGGCGGAAAGGGTAGATCTGTCACTGGGTGAAGTCTTGCTCATGTCTGGAAACTTGAGTGTCTTCAGTCGTGTGTCGTATCGTTTCCAAACTTTGTCAACTTAAGTTAGCAACCAAGCCTAAGGTGTGTCTTTATGTTTCTGAGTTTTCGCCAGCGTGCTGCAAAATCTTCCATCCCTGCCAACCCTAGGACACTTGCAAGTGCGCGTCTCGTTTCCTGAAAATGAGGCTTTTCCCAGAGTGTCACCCGATTGCCAATCTGAGCCGGCGTTAGAACACCAACATAACTGGAGGTGCGTCTCCGTGTCTTCGATACTTTCCCCACGCGGCATTCAGTTTCCGATCTTCCCCAGCGCTAAGACATTAGCAAAGTTTGTTCTATTTTTTCTGCCCGCGTCGGCCCTGTTAGCTCAAATGCCTACTCCGGTTCCTGTGCTGACCTGGCGTTACGACCTGGCGCACGACGGTCAAAACACGCAAGAGACCGCGCTAACGCCGGATAACGTGAACGTAAACTCGTTCGGCAAGCTGTTTTCGCTTGCCGTGGACAGCACAGTCTACGCGCAGCCGCTCTATGTGCCGGGGCTGACGATGAGCGACGGCGTGGTGCATAATGTGCTGTTTGTAGCCACGGAAAACGACTCGATCTACGCCTTCGATGCGGACTCGAACGGCGGCGCAAACGCCAGCCCCATCTGGCAGATTAGCCTGCTGACCGCCGCGTACGGCGCAGGCCCGGGGGCGACCCCCCAGCCCCCGGCGAGTACGGGCGAGGGGGACATCGGTCCGGGGATCGGCATCACCGGCACGCCGGTGATCAATTCCGCCACCAACACGATGTATGTGGTGTCCGCGACGGAGGAGAGCGGAGATTATTATGAACGCCTGCACGCCATCAACATCATCACCGGGGCGGAACAGCCAGGCAGCCCTGTAAATATCACGGCGACAGTCGCCGGCGCCGGGAACGGGAGCTCCGGCGGACAACTAACGTTCAGCCCGCTATGGGAAAATCAGCGCCCCGCGCTCGATTATTACAACGGCTACGTCTACATTGGGTTTGCCGCGCATGGAGATCTCGGCCCATGGCACGGCTGGTTATTCGCTTATAACGCGACCACTCTGCAACAAAGCGCGGTATTGTGTCTCTCTCCCAACAGCTACGGCTCCGGGATATGGTCGTCGGGCGCGGGTCTGCCCATCGACGATGACGCGACCGGCGGGCGGATGTTTGTGGTCACCGGCAATGGCGACCTCTCGACCTATCCGCCGTTTAGCTCCAGCTCCGATCTCGGCGAAAGCATTCTCGACATCAGTCTCGCGAACGGCGGACTGACGCCGACGGATGCATTCACCCCGTACCTCTTTCAAACCCTCAACGATCACGACTGGGACGAGGGCTCGGGCGGCATCCTCATGGTCCCGGACCAGCAGGGAGCCTATCCGCACATTCTCGTGCAGGGCGGCAAGGAGGGGGAGATCCTGGTGCTGAATCGCGACAACCTCGGCGGCGATCTCTCGACGGCGTCATCCAATAGCACTGCACTTCAGGACATTCCAGCATGTCCGCCTACGACGAACTCGTCCGCCTCCACGTGCAACGCCAATTTTTCCACAGGCCTGACGCCGCAGGGGGAAGGATATTGGAATACGCCTGCCTACTGGAACGGCAACGTGTATATCTGGCCGGAATTCGGCGCGCCCATGCAATTCGAGTTGAACTCGGGCGTGATGAACACCACGCCATCGAGCGTGGGCGGCATTACTTCGTCCTTTCCCAGCCCGTCCTTTTCCATCTCCTCTGACGGCGCGCAGGACGGCATTGCCTGGGCGGTTGAATCGGACCAGTTCAACACCGATGGCCCGGCGGTGCTCTACGCCTGGGACGCGAACGATCTGAGCACCCCGATCTATGCGAGCGACACCAACGCCGCTCGCGACTCCGCGGGGCCGGCCAATAAGTTTTCCATCCCCGTGGTGACTAACGGCAAGGTATACGTGGCGGCGCAAGGAGAAGTGGACGTTTATGGTCTCCTCAACGGAGCTACGACGGCCGCCGCGCCCACGATTACTCCGGATGGCGGCACATTCGGAGCAGCGCAGACCGTAACACTTTCTACCGCCACGGCGTCCGCCGCCATCTACTACACGCTGGACGGATCCGCTCCGACCACGGCGTCGACCCAGTACACGGGCCCGATCACAGTCAACCTCGACACCACATTGAATGCAATTGCGAGCGCGACGGGATATCTGCAGAGCGCGGTGAGCAGCGCCACCTTTACGTTCACCTACCAGACGCCGCTGCCAGCTTTCACGCCGCCGGCAGGTACTTATCTAAACGCGCAGAACGTGGCCATCTCGGACTCGGACGCCAAGGCGACAACCTACTACACGACCAACGGATCGGCGCCATCGGCTTCTTCGACTCCCTATACCGGTCCGATCCCGGTGTCGGCTTCGGAGACCGTAGAAGCCATCGCCATCGACCCCAGCTTGCAGAACAGCAATGTCGTCTCAGCGGCATATGTGATTCAGCAAGGCGGAACGGCCATTAACTTCGCCAATGGGTTTTCATCCACTGCCGGCTTGACCTTGAATGGCAGCGCTGTGGCGAGCGACGATAGCCGGATGCAATTGACGGACGGCGATTTGTGGCAAGCGGGCAGCGCGTTCTGGAATGCGCCGATCAACGTCCAATCGTTCACCACGGCTTTCGAGTTTCAGTTATCATACGCGCAAGGAAACGGCTTTACGTTCACCATCCAGAACGTGGGGCCGACTGCGCTGGGCGGTGACTCCGCAGGCTTGGGCTATCAGAACATCCAGAACAGCGTCGCCGTCAAGTTCAACTTCTATAACTATGAGGGCGAGGGGAGCGATTCAACCGGAATCTATACCGATGGCGAGCCGCCCGTTCTGCCGTCGACAGATATTAGTTCCAGTGGCATCGAACTCGGCAGCGGCGACGGCATCCAGGCGACGATCACTTACAACGGTGCAACGCTGACTCTGAACCTGCTTGATCTCGTCACCAAAGACACCTTCACCACCTCGTGGCCGATTAACATTCCGCAGGTGGTCGGCGGCGACACGGCGTATGTCGGATTTACCGGGGGGACAGGGGGTTTGACGGCAAGCCAGAAAATCCTCAACTGGACGTATGCAACTCAAGCGTCAACTCAATCGACAGCCCCCAATCCGGACTTCGCATTGAGCAGCAGTGCGGCAAATGCGATCTCCCCTGGCGCTTCTACGACTTCGCAAATCACCATTACCCCCAGCGGCGGCTTTACCGGCAGCGTAGCACTTGCGTGCGCGGTCACCGGCAGCCCGTCCAACGCCGTCGATCCGCCCACCTGCTCCGTCACCCAACCGGCGGCTATTGCAGGCGCCCAGCCAGTAACGGCCACGCTCACCATTAACACCACGCCTGCAGGGACGGCCGCGCTCCACCGCCCGCTCCAGCACCTGTTTACATTCGGCGGCGGCGTCACGCTTGCAGCGCTTTTCTTCCTGTGGCTCCCCATCCGCCGGCGTAAATGGCAAGCGCTTATCGGCATGTTGCTCATCGCCGTCCTGGCCTCGGCCGCCAGCGGATGCGGAGGCGCCAACAGCGCGTCATTGAAAGCCAGCGATACCGGCTCCAGCCCCGGCACCACCGCCGGCAACTATGTCATCACGGTCACAGGCAGCAGCGGCTCAAACCAAGCCACCACCACGGTCGCGGTCACGGTGCAATAAAACATAAACGAAATTGTCAGTCCAAACCCGGGCTGCACCCTGTCGAAAGACGCTTCTTGCAGTTTTCTGCGATGAGCGGCTCCGGCAGGGTTTTTTTTGGGCCGATAAACCAAAGTTTGACTGGTATAACGCCGGTACCTAAGTAACCATGCGAGAGGTATTATTTTGCGTTACCTGCTCCGGGCTTTCCTGTATACTCCCTTTCAAACGATCCAAAAAGATCGACGCCCTGCAAAGTCACTCGGCTTGATTTAAGTCGAGTGACTTCGCCGAGGTTCTGGCTCGGAGTCGCTCCGTAGCGCCTTGGAACAAGGTGCGCGGCTTCACTCCTTACAAGAGCCTGCGTGCGCGGCGTAAGGTTCCGCCACGGCTCATTTTCCCGGACGGTGCGTAGCGCTCCGTCGTATGCGGTTGTGTCTGGATTTTCAGGTGGTTATGTGCTTTCACCTATGGTATTTCCCCAGCTTCTGCAGCCCATTGGGCGCAGCCAGAACGCGTCTAGATCTTGTCTCCAACCATATAGCAACAAATTCGTTGCAGTCCTACAAGTTCAGCGCCAGAGGGGTGCGCAAGACGATGCGGCGCTGCGTAGGACTCTATTCGAAATCCTGACAGTTGGCCTCCCCTGCTGTTCGTGCCGGTGACGCGACGGGCGTCTGGGCTGAGCGTATTTGCGCCACCCACATATTGAGGGTAAATCCATGAAGACTTTTCTCTTTGCTGTCTTGGCGCTGACAGCCTGCACCTGCACAGTCTCCGCGCCGGCAATCACGGTGACGACGCCTGCCAACGGGGCCCAGGTAACTTCGCCCTTCCGGTTAGTAGCAAGCACAACCACCTGCGGTTCGGCGCCCGCGGTTTCCATGGGGTATTCAATCGACAACGGCCAAGCGACCATTGAGCCAACGTCATTCACCGCCAGCGTGAGCGCCAGCCTGGGAGCGCATGTGCTGCACGTCAAATGCTGGGGCAAAAAGGTGAACGACGAAGTGCTTCTGAACATCACCGTGGTTCCATCCACAAACATCGTCGTCGCCGCTCCGGCGAACGGAGCCCAGTTGACGTCGCCCTTCCAACTGGCTGCAAGCGTAACCACCTGCGCTTCG
>JASHUH010000458.1 GCA_030040115.1 Acidobacteriaceae bacterium
ATAGTGAAGTACACTTTCAGGTTGCTCCAAGAGGCCGGGATGGCCGCGCCCAGCGCCATCCACATGGGAACCGTGGGGAGACAGGTCACAAATTCCATGAAACGCTGAACGAGGTTATCGGTCACCCCGCCGTAGTAGCCCGACGCTCCGCCAATCAAGCATCCGAGCACAAACGTGATGAAGACGCCGACCAGCCCCACGGTCAACGAAATCTGTGTGGCGATCAGATCGCGGGAAAAGCAGTCCCGGCCCAGAATATCGGTGCCCATCAAATTGAGCTGCGCGACGGGGCCTACACCGAAAAGGTGAAAGTCGCTGGGGATGAGACCGAGGTAACGATACCCGACGCCGCGGACGAACCAATGCACTCGCATCGGCTCGCTCTCGTCGATTACAAAATCGCGCTCGAACGTGGCCGGGTTCGAATGAATCTTGACTCGATAGACCATGGGCCCGGTAAACCTGCCGTGGAAGAAGAAGTGGACCCGCGTGGGAGGCGCGTAGGCGTAGGGCGAGGGCTGCCATGGTCCATAAGGGGCTAGAAATTGCGCAAACAGCGCGATGAAATAGAACCCCCCGAGGAGCCAGATGCTGATGAGGGCCAGCTTATGCGAGCTGAACTTGGCTCGGACCAGTCGCCATTGCGACCAGGAAACATCTTCGCCGTGGCTTGCCACAACAGCCGGGCCGCTCGCTATAAGTGTCGGGGCGCTCATTTTATTCCAGCCTGATTCTCGGATCTGTGTATGCGAGGATCAGATCCGAGATTAAGAATCCAAAGACGGTCAGAATGCTCATAATCATCACGCAACTCGACGCAAGATACATGTCCTCGGCGAGCAGGGCGCGATACATGACCGGCCCGATGGTGGGTAGACCTAGAACAATGCCGACGACCGTATCGCCGGAAAAGAGTTCCGCCAACAGCCATCCACCGGAGCTGATGATGGGGTTCAAGGCGACCCGCACCGGGTAACGCCGGACGAGCACGCTCTCAGGCAGACCTTTGGCGCGCGCGGTGGTGACGTACTGCTTACCCAGTTCGTCGAGCAGCGTTGCGCGCATCGTGCGCGTGAGGTTGGCGATGCCCGCAATGCCGATAACGAACAGAGGCACAGGCAGGTGCATCAACAGGTTGCCGGCCTTGGCCCAGCTGAGCGGCTGCCCTATGAACTGCGGCGATTCCAGGCCGCCCATCGTGACGCCGAAGGAGACATAGAAGATCCACATAAGCACCAGCGCCAGTAGGAATCCGGGGGTGGCCATGCCGATGAAGGCGATGAACGAGGCGACGAAATCGGTGGTCGAGTACTGCCGGCGCGCGGTGTAGATGCCGATGGGAATGGCGATCGCATAGGTAAAAAGCATCGATCCGAAGGTCAACAAAAGCGTCCAGGGAAGCCGCTCGGCGATGATGAGGTTGACTTTCTTCCCGTAGAGGAACGAGACACCCATGTCGCCGCGAGCAAAGCGCGTGACCCACTCCCAGTACTGAACGATCATGGGCCGGTCAAGGCCATAGGCGTGGCGCAGAGCGACCAGCGTCGCCGAGTCGACTCCCATCCCGGACCGGCTCAGTTCCTCTACATAGGATTCAAGAAAATCTCCCGGCGGAAGCTGGATCACTAGAAACGCGAAAAATGAGATCAACACCAGGACGACTGCGGCCCAAGCAATACGCTTGGCGACGTAGCGGGCCAGTGGGTGGTTGATGATGCTGGGCCTAGCCATGTCTCTCCGGAACATCCCAATAGTATGTCTGCACGAAGTACGATTTGGCCCACATGGTTCCATAGCCCATGTGCACGTTCTCGGGCACGTTCTCCAGTCCGTCGGCAACGACTACCGGTTGCGGCGCATAGCCGACAGTCCCGATGCACACCAACTGCTTGCTAAAGAAATCCCATACGGCGCGGCCCAGTTGCTCGTACTCCGCGTCGGACTTGGCGCTGTACCAGTCCGCCATGCGATCGAATTGATCGATCCACTCCTGCGGCGGCTTCACGCCCGATTTGCCCTGGCTGTAATACCACAGCCACCAGTCCACCGCGTAAAAAAGAACCTCTTGGGGATTCCACTTCGTCACCCAGGGAAGATAGGCCGCAATCTCTTCCACCATATCGCCGTTCCAGCACGTGCAATCCTGATTGCCGGCCCGGCAGAGCCACTCACGATATCGAAAATCGGTCTCCTTCATGACGGCCTCGATGCCCACCTGGGCCCAGTCCTGGCGCACGAATTCGAGCAGTTCGTCGGGAAAGTTCTGCTTGTTGAAGACGACAACCGAAACAAAGCGCTGTCCATCGATCCCCAACCGGAAAGGCTCGCCGGACACGCGGGCGAGCCCGACCTCGTCGAGCAGCTGATTTGCCTTCACCGGGTCGTATTGCGCGCAGTAATCGATCCACGCCGCGTCGAAGTACGACACCGTGGGGCTGATCGTCGCCTGCCACTCTTTTGCCTGGCCGAAATACAGCGTCTGGTTGATGCGGCGCCGGTCGATTGCATGCGACAGAGCTTGACGGAAGCGCAGATCGTTGTAGACTTTTCGCTTCACCGGATCCTTGTGATTCAGGTTGAAAGCGAACATGCACTCGGACCCATCCGCCAGATGCCAGTGCCGTATGCTGTAGCGTCCCCGTGACTCGTTCTTGGTGAAGACCGAAATTTGCGACATGTCGCAGATGCCCTCCGAGACCGATCCGGTCGCGCGTCGAGCCTCCTGCAACCGCTCGTCCTCGACCACCTGCACATAGAGCCGATCGATATAAGGCAGCTGGTTGCCTTCCTGATCAACCTCAAAGAAGTAGGGATTGCGCTCGTAGATGTCGTGCGTGGTCGTCGAGGCGACACGCACCCACGGCGCCACATGGGGCTTATTGATTACCGGATGCATGTAATCCCGCAGCATCATGTAGTACTGATACCAGGCGGCGAACCCATGCTGGCGCGCGATCTTGTCGGCATTCGGATTGAAAGCGGCGTGAAACTGTTTCATCCAGTGCGCGGGCTGGCCAAAGTAACTCCCGAAGGCCATGTACTCCGAGGCGGAGAGATTGACGCAGGGCCGGAAGGGTTCCCGGAATCCGATGCGAAAGGTCAGCCGGTCAATCTGGGTGAACTCCGCGTACTCGTTCCCCACCTTGAAGGTCCTCGGCCCCTCGGGAAAAATCGTGGGATTGCGCGCCTCGTTCCACCACCACCAGAGCACGTCCTCGGCTGTCAGATCCACACCGTCGGACCACTTCAAACCTTCGCGGATGTGAAAGGTGTATGCCCGAAAATCTGGCGTCCCGGTCACCACATCGCACAAATGCGGCCGGATCACGCGACCTTGGTTGTCTGTCTCCTGCGCGGCCACAATGAGCGTGCCGTCCAAGTGGAATCGGCCGCCCGGACTCTCCGCCTGGTCGTAAAGCGTCCCGCCATATCTACCGATTTGGGCCACATGCCGCACGAACGGGACCGCCGGCAGCCGCTCTTCCACCGGGGGCAACTTCCCAGCGGCAACCAGGGCCGCGAGCATCGGCGCCTCCCGATACTTCCCGCGCGACTTCTTTCCCGCCCACGTCGACTCTTGTGCGTGCATATCCTGCTCGGCATCCCCGCGCAGGATCGACATCGTCACCAGTGAGGCGGCCGTGGCGCACCACAATAACCTGCGCCGGCTAATTTTATTGTCCATCGCCTCGCCACTCGAAGGTAATGGTGGTGTTGGTCGGTAACGTGCTATAAAGCGCCTTCCCTCGCCAGATGATCTTGAACCTCTGTGGCTCTGCTGTATCGTTGTACGCGATTAACACCAGCGAGCCGTTCGGATTTTGAAAGGCGACGTTCAGCACGTTCGGATTCTCATCCGACTGGATGCGCAGAGCGCCGTTCGTCACGAATTTCGTGTACTGGCCGAGCGTGTAATATTCCGTGGTGTATTCCACGGTTCCGGTCCGTGCATCGTTCGCGTGCACAACCACCAGACCGGTGCAGGTGGCGCATCCGCCGCGATGCGGTCCGAGGTTCTCGTCGGTCGCAACCGGCCACTTCACGAAGCTCTTACCCCAGTTGCGGAAGACGTTCACCATGTCCCTCATGTCCCGCTTCTGCTGCTTGCTGCCCGCGCCGAAACCTGAGCGTTCCGTTAAAAACATCTCCACCCCATAGCGGTCGTGCAGCTCAGACTGAATCTCCGGAGGGCCGGAATAGCCGTGCCAGGCAACACCACCGACATAGGGCGAGTTGCGGATGGTGTCGTCGGCCAGCAGCGGCGTCACCAGGTCCGCGTTGGCCCAGTTGAAGTCCAGGAGCAGGATTTTCGTGGTCAGGTGATTCTTCGCGAAGGCCGGGAGCCAATAATCCTTAAGCATCGTCGCCATTTCCGCTGGGGTCACGGTAAGCAGCGAGGGATAGTTTACTGAATCACAACAGGTGGGTTCATTATTGAGGCTTACGTAGTTCACATGCAACCCCTGCGCCTCGTACGCCTGGATCGCCTTCACGAAATAGTTGGCGTGGTGAACGTAGTACTGCGGCAGCACATCCCCGGCCACCAGCGATCCGCTCGACTTCATCCACGCCGGCGGGCTCCACGCGTTGATCATCAACGTGAGCTTGGGATTGAGCCTGCGCGCCGTCTGCGTCAACGGGATGACGTCGGTCAGGTCGTGATCGATGCTGAAGTGCGGCAGAGTCGGATCGCTCCGGTCCGCTGCGTTGTCGTCGAGCGTGTACCATTCGCGCGTCAGGTCGCTTGAGCCAATGGGGTTGCGAAGAAAGCTGATGCCGATTCCCTTCACGGGGTCGAAGAGCCGCTTCATCACCTCGTCGCGCTGCACGGGTGAAAGCTTTTGATGGATCAGCCACGCCGCGCCATCCGTAAATGCAGCGCCTCCGCCCTCCATCCGCTGATAGGTTGTCTTCTCATTGAGGTGGATCGCCGGGACGTTATCTTCGATATCCTCTGCAAAGGCGAGATCTGGCTGCTTCTCCAGGCCGACTACGATGCCGTAATTATCTGTTGTGGTGATCCACGATTGCACCTGAACCTGTTGCGCTTGCACAACGGCTCCGGAAAAACAGACGAGTGCAACCCATGCTAACGACCATCCTGACGCGCGCACCGGATTCCACCTCGTTTTTTGATCGAAATTTACTGGCGCGGCCTGCTTTTGCGAGATTGTGTCTCTCCCAGGTTCGGCTCCATTCGACAATCGCATCATTGTTCCGTGCGACGCCAAAAACCAACAATGAACTCGAACCTGTTTAGGCGGTTGGTGCAACACTTTACGCCCGGATATCAAGAAGTGTCAAACCACGTCGGGGCAGGGTGACGTCAAGCTGCTTGTGTAAATAGTCGGAGGGTGCGGGTTTTCCATTCCAGATTGAATCTCTGGAAGATGGAGTAAATGATTCGGTCTACGGACTGCACGTTGACGAAACAGACCATAGGCCGAGTACGACGGCGAACTTCAACGAAGCAGCGTTCGATGATGTTGGTGGTGCGCAGCTTGCGCCACAGGTGTTTGGGAAAACGGAGGAAGGCCAGCAAGTCGGGCAGATCGCGTTCCAGTTGCCGCACCAGGGTGGGATATTCCCGGCGCCAGCGCCGACAGAAGGCGCGCGCAGCAGCCTCAGCCTGGCGTCTTCCGTCAGCCAGATAGATCGCTTGTGCGTCAGCCTTGACCGCATCGTGATCCCGCTTGCGGACCTTGTCCAGGATGTTGCGCATCTTGTGCACCCAACAGCGCTGGTGGGCCACGCGCGAATACACGGTCTGGATGGCGGCGGCCAATCCGGGGCAGCCGTCGGTGACGATCAACAGCAGTTTGTCGCCCTTCAGTCCCCGCCGGTAGAGATCCTGCAGCAAGGCTTCCCAATCGGCCTGGCTCTCGCCTTTGGTGCGCAGGAAGGCCAGCAACTCCCGCCTTTTGTCCTGGCCCACCCCATAGGGTACCAGCATTTGCACGCACTGCCGTCCGGCGGGCCGGCGCACCTTCAGGTTCACTCCATCGAGAAACAGATACGCCCACTCATCCTTGAGCGGCGCCTGATGAAACTCTCGCACCGCTTCATCCAGATCGCGGGTCAGCCGCGAAACCGTCTGCGCGCTGACGGTTTCGCCGGTCATGGTGGCCACGATCCGGCCTACCTGCCGCGTGGAGATGCCGCGCAGAAAGGCTTCCCCAATCAGCAGCGCCAGCTCCGGCGCCCGGCGCTGGAACTTCTCGATCGCCCGGGGCAGGAAGCTCCTGCCCCGAGTCCGCGCAATGCCCAGCCGGATGGCACCGAACCGGGTCACAAAGTCCCTTTCGTAGTAGCCGTTGCGGTACTGGGACGGACGCCGCGGACCTCGCTCGTAACTGTCCAACACCGCAAACTGGTCACGCTCTCGCTCCGATTCCTCTTCCAGAAATCGCTTCCAGGCCAACCGTATCTTCTGCTCCAGGTCGCCCAGAAGCTCTCCTTCAAATCGACAAGAAAATGCTGGAAATGCTCGGTGACCGATACTATCTTCGCCATGGGTGTAAGGCTCCTTTCCGGACTTGGGCTTTAGCTCGTCAGGCCAAAGCCACCTTACACCCTCCACCTTTTACACAATCGAAGTTACGTCACCCGGGGAAGAGAATCGGCTTGCGTTTTCCAGAGTAGGCTATACAATAATACAACCCACGGCGGAAGGAAAAGCTTTTCAGCGCCGAGTTTCGGCGATGGGCCCGGAGGCACAATGTTCCCAATCTTCGCTCGGTTAAAAGGCAAACTGGTGGTTTCGTGCCAGGCGTTCCCGGGGGATGCGCTGGAAGATACAGAGACTATCCG
>JASHUH010000036.1 GCA_030040115.1 Acidobacteriaceae bacterium
AGCCGCGCGTCGACTTCCGTCGAAACGCGTCCGGGGATGATGGCCAGAATCTTCTTGCCGAAGGCGATCGCCAGCCGCTGAAACGCCAGGTTGGCCACTTCCTTATCGCTCGCCGAGTCGCCGAGCTCTTTGTGTGCGTCCGTTAACACGCCATCCACAATCGGCTGGTACTGCGGCATTTGCGCGGCCGCCGTGATCAGCGAGGGGTTAGTGGTCGCGTCCTGGGGCCGAAACTCCTCCATCGCTTCGATATCGCCGGTATCGGCCACAACCGTGGTGTACTTGCGCAACTGTTCGAGTAAATTCTGTGGCATCGTTTCCTCCTTGGGGAAGAAGTTTCCTGCGCGAACCCTTTCCTCGCTAGTGTACCGCTCCTGAGGATGCGCAGGTTGAAAGCCGTTGCAATCTGGCTGCGGTCTTGGCGTCAGTCCGAGTCGCACTCCACCGTATTCGCCAGCACACCCAGTCCGGCTACGCTTACCTCCACGCGGTCTCCGGGCTTCAGCGGTCCCACGCCCGAGGGCGTTCCGGTCAGGACAAGGTCGCCCGGCTCCAAAGTCATCGCCGCGGTGATAAAGCTCAGCAGCGCCGGGATCGAAAAAATGAAATCGCTCGTCGACCCGCATTGCCGCAGCTCTCTATTGACCCGCGTCTCCAGAGCCACGCCTGCATCCAGGTCCAGTTCGTCGCTCACCACCGGGCCCAGAGGGCAAAAGGTGTCGAATCCCTTGGCGCGCGTCCACTGGGGGTCTTTTTTCTGCAAGTCGCGCGCCGAAATATCGTTGGCCAGGGTAAAACCGCGCACCGTCTCGCGCCAGTTGGCGTCGGGCTTGAGCTTGCGCGCGCGCCTGCCGATAACCAGCGCCAGCTCGCCCTCGAAATCCACCCGCTCTGAAACCCTGGGCAAACGCACCGCTCCGCCCGGCGCCAGCAGCGACGACGGCGGCTTGAAGAAGATCAGTGGTTCGGCAGGAACTTCGTTGCCCAGTTCGTGCGCATGCTCGCGATAGTTGCGACCCACGCAGATAATCTTCGAGGGCGTCACCGGCGGCAGCAGCTCCGCCGCGTTGAGCGGCATGGGTTCGAAATTGAAGCTCCACGAGGTTGCGCGGCCGTGTTCGAGCCGGAAGGCCAGATCCTCTTCCGGTGCCGTCGCCAGATCCACGATCCACAATTCGCCCCCGCGCTCTTCCACGGCGCCGTAGTGCGTTTTGCCTTCCAAGATAAAACGGCAGTAGTTCATTCACTCTCCCCATCGTCTCGCACCCTGTCCGTGTTTCTCACGGCTCCGGCACGCTCTCTTCGGCCGGCGCCGAGCGCCCGCTCTCCCGCCCGTTCTGACCGATCGCTGTCACCCCGTACTCATAGCTGCGCCCCGCCTGCACGTTGGGATCATGAAACCCGGGCCCAACCACCGGCGACGCCGGCGAAATGCGCTGCCATGCGCCCTCCGTCACGCCTGTCGCCGCGATTTCCCGCCGGTACACCGCGTACCCGGCCACATCGCTCTCCGCATCCGGCTGCCAGCTCAAATCAATCGATGGCCCCACTCCGTCCTCAGCCGGTGTCGCCACCGCAGCCAGGCCCGTCGGCACGGCGGGTGGAAACACGTCCAGAGCCTCCACCTGGACGGGCGCCGAGATCGGCCCCTCGAGATCCAACGTCTTGCCGTCCACCGTCAAGCGCGCTACACGCACGGCGCGATACACATACGTCTCGCCAAATCGGATGTCTCTGTCGAGCGCGCCGCCGTGCAGTTCGCCGGCCGCCGGCTGCACAAGCAGATTCTGTTCCACCGGCTCGGCTGGCGCGGCAAGCGGCCCCGGCGCCGGCTGCTTCGCTGCTGGCGTCTGCAGCGTACGCTCTAACCGGACCACAGTTGGATAAGGCTCCGGAGGGCCCGGCGTCCAGTGCAGTGCGACACCCTCTTTGCGCACCTCTGCGCTCAATCCGATGACCGGCGCCGGAGCCCGGCCGGCCAGAACCGTGGCCGGGTTCGAAAGCCCCGCGGAACGCCCCTTACTGGTGATCAGCTCCACATGATAGTCGAATGGCCGCGGTGCCCCCGCGGCCAAATCCCGCGGCAACGTCTCGTTAAAAACGCCATCGGCGCCGGGCGCCAATTCAAGTTGCGTCACGGTCGCGCAAACTTGCGCTGCATTTCCGCGGCGGCAAACCCGCGTCGCAATTTTCCCTTTGAGCACCACCTTACTGGTGTCGCGCTCGGGCATCGTCCAGATCAGCGACACCTGATTTCCGCTCCGGGTCGCGCTCAGATCCGTCACCGGCGCTGGCAGCTTAAGCGAGGGCGGCTGAGGTGCGGCCGGCAATCCGCATCCGGCCAACGCCATCCCTCCGGCCAGTGTCGCAGTAAGCGCAAGCCATCGCGCCGCGCGGCGCCGCTTTTTCCCCGATCTCATTGCCTACCAGTCTACTTGCGCGCCACGCCAACTTTTTCGCCAGCGTCGCAAGCCGCGTCTATCTCAGCTTGCTGCGCACCTCGGTTCGCACCAGGTAAAGGAAAAACACAAGATTAAGTAGTCCCTGGGCCAGGCTCGCCGGCTCGTGATGGATCGAATATCGATAGAAGAAGAGAGAAAGCAGCAGCAACACTGCAGCCAATGCAAGCGCCCATGCCCAGCGCAGAAACAGCGTCAGCCCGAAGCTGGCTGCGATAAACAGCGCCGAAACCACAAGGTACACCGCCTGTATGCGCCCCCTGACAACGCCATAGACGATGAATGCCGCCAGCCACAGCATGTAGACGGCAATCGCCATTAATCCCGGCATGGTCAGAACTTGCTGCTGCGCCGGCGGCACAAGCTTTCCTGCGGGCTCGGGAGCGCCGCCCTCCGCAGCGTTCCCTGGCGTGCTCTTTCCCTGGCCGCTCTTCCTCTCTTGGTTCATAGCGTGCGCAGGTAAGCCAATAAATCCTGAAGCTGACTATCTGTCATTTCAGTCCCCGGCATCATGCCGTATCCGTGCACAATTCGATCCGCAAGCCGCTCGTCGGTCGGTGGCGCCCCGGAGGGCATCGCTTTCAGCTTGGTCAGCGCCTGCAGCCCCGGTCCGTGCAGCGAACGCGTCGAGGTGGGATAGTGGCACCGGGCGCAGTCGGCCTCAAATACCGCTGCGCCGCGCCTCTCCTGGGGCGTCCATTGCGACGGCGGCAGCGGCGGCGGTAGCGTCTTGCAGCCTGCAAGCGCAATGGCTAAGCCCACCGCGCCCATGGGCAAGGCGCTCAAAACAGAAGAGAGACAGAAGCGCATTTGCCTCTCATCATACAGGCTCCGCGCCGCGCCTCCGTTTGCCCGCACGCGGCGCCCAGTCACCGGCTCGCTGGCTTAAATTTCCCGCCGCCCTTCCAATGCCCGCGCCATCGTCACCTCATCGGCATACTCGATGTCGCTGCCCGCCGGGACCCCCGTTGCAATCCGCGTGATCTTCGCGCTCGAACCCCGCAACGCAGTTGCCAGCCAGTTGGCTGTGGCCTCGCCCTCAAGCGTTGGACTCGTGGCCAGAATCACTTCGTCCACTTGTCCACTCTCCACTCGGCTCATCAGCGCGCTGGTTCGCAGTTGGTCCGGCCCTACGCCGTGCAGCGGCGAAAGTGTCCCGTGCAGCACGTGGTACACACCCTGGTAGCTCCGCGTCCGTTCAATGGATTCGATGTTGGTGGGCTCTTCGACCACGCACACCAGGCGCTGGTTCCGCGCCGGGCTGGCGCAGTAAGCGCAGGGATCGACATCCGTCACGTTGTTGCAAATCGAGCAAAGCCGCAGGCTCGCTTTTACGCCCCGCACCGCCTCGGCCAGCGCCGCCGCATCTTCGTCACTGGAGCGCAAAATGTGAAAGGCAAAGCGCTGCGCGCTTTTCGTGCCCACCCCAGGCAGTTTCTTCAATTCTTCAATGAGCCGGGCCATCGGCTCGGCATAACGTGACAAATCTCCCCTCCGCCCTTCCCACAACCATCTAACCCGCAATATGGTAATTTTGCCGGCTCGCTGAGTTGCCAATCCGCTGACTCGCTGGCTGGCTGACTCGCTGACCCGCTGACTCGCCCTCCGTTACTCCCCCAGCCCCGGAATATTCAACCCGCCCAGCATCCCCTGCACATTCGACTTGATCGCCTCGTCCGCCTTACGCCCCGCTTCATTCACCGCCGCCACGATCAAATCCTCCAGCATTTCCACATCGGGCTGGCCGCCGCCCAGGCTGATCATCGCCGAAGGGTCGATATGCAGCTTCAGCAACTCCTTTTTCCCATTCATGGTCGCGCTCACGGCTCCTCCGCCACTGGCAGCCTCGACCACCGTTTCGGCAAGTTTCTTCTGCACCTCCTCTTGCATCTGGTTGGCCTTGGAGAGCATCTCCGAAATTTTCGCCGGGTTGAACATGGACTTTTCTCCTGCCGCGCGGCGCGCAGTCATTTAGTCGCGGACCTGGTCTCGCGCAGATCGACCACACTGCGCACCTCCGCCTTAAAAATCGCCCGCGCCTTCTCCACCAGCGGGTGAGCTAGCGCAACTTCCTGGATGCTGCCGGTCGCGGGACCCACAACCTCCGCCGCCGCGAGCTTCGGTTCCGGTTCCGTTCCGGGAACCACCAAAAACCGTGTCGGCGCCCGCAACCTCGCCAGTTCCTGACGGATGATCTTTTCCGCCGCGCCGTTCACCGTCAAGCTCAGCATCTTTTTGCCCATGCCGGCAATTTCAATTCGCAGACCGGAGCCTTCGAGCACCCACGATCCCGCCGCCAGCGCGTGGGCCGCGGAGTCGTGGCCGGCCGCCGCCAGCGCCGCCACCACCGCCATGCGCAGTCTATCCACTTCGGCAACATCCGCGCCCGCCCGCGCCGCTTCCGGCGCCGTCGCCCCTTCGGCCGGCGCAGCGTTTCCCAACTCGGAGGCTCCCTCAGACTCGGGAATCTCCGTCGCCTCCGTATTCGCCGCGGCCTCTCGAACCACAACCGCCGCAGCTCGGGAATCCTCAACACCCAGGGCATCCTGTTTCCGGCCAATCCCGCCACCCCATTCCCCCGTCGTCTCAAACGGCGAAATCGCCGGCGTTGCGGGCTGCGCCGCCGTTGCCGTACGCGCCGGAGCCGCCGAACGGCGCATTGCGCCTCCCACGATCGTTCCGTGCGCTCCCCCAGCCCCCATCCCGCTCAACAGCTCCTCGATGGGCAACAGCCGCTGTGCGTGAATCAGCTTCAGCAATCCCAACTCCAGGTGAAACCGCTGCTC
>JASHUH010000037.1 GCA_030040115.1 Acidobacteriaceae bacterium
AGCGTGAAGTTGACAAGGGGATTATATACATTTGAGTAGCGGATGGTGAGATAACCGGGTCCGCCGATCCCGGTGTATCCGGTTTCGGCAAATTCCGGGAAGCCGAATGAACCTGGTTCCTGGTTTGAATTCGGCACCCCGAGCAACGTCCCATATCCTGGCGGGCCTGTGGGCCCGCTTGTCGGCCGCGAATCCATTGCGAAACGGTTATAGCCCATTTCGGGACTGACCACAAAGTGAGGATTGAACACGTGCGTCCATGAGAGGGCGGCGAGGTAGTTATCCATCGGACTAGTTTGAGCATAAGTGGTGGAGTTGCCCAGGCCATAAATGAGCCCGGACAGTCCCGGAACAGTCAGGGGGCCGAATGTAGACGGCACGATGATGAACGCACGCTGATCCGAGAATTGGAGAAAAGTGGTATCGTTGGGTCCCATAACCCAGTCGATCCGCCCGTCGTACGAGTCGTAATTGGATGTTTTGACGGGGTTCGTGGACTGATTATTGACAATGGAAGAATTGGTAGGCAGAGGAAAGGCCTGAATCAGGCGTGCAGCAATTGGGTCGAAACGGCTGCTGGGAATTATATTTCCGGGGAAAGGCGTGCGCGTATAGCCGCTGGCGGTTCCTGGAGTTGCAACGATACTGCCGGGATCGTAAATTTGCTGCGCAATATCGCTGAAGTCGCCCGTGCGTTCCTGGAACGTCGGAACCGTATTTACACTCGTGGGCGTTCCCTGTAGAGAGCGGAAGCCTTCATAATCGCCGAAGAAGAAAAGTCGGTCGTGTTTAATCGGGCCGCCCAGGCTGCCGCCGAACTGGTTCTGGCGGTACTCGGGTTGGTGGGTCCCTGCCGGGTTGAAGAAGTTTCTCGCATCAAACCAGTTGTTGCGGACAAATTCGAATACATCACCATGGAACTTGTTCCCGCCGCTCTTCGTAAGTACATCCACGGTGGCGCCTGAGCTGCGCCCTTGTTGCGCTCCGAATAAATTCGTTTGGATCTTAAACTCCTGAATATCGTCTACGTTGGGTCGTACCGTAATCATGGCATTCCGGCGGAAGTTGTCGTCAACGCCGTCGATCATGTAGTCATTGGACATTTCGCGGTTGCCATCCGACATCAGTTCGGCGCCGACGCGAGGGTCGTCAGGACGAGTACCGGAGCCGATGGTGCCCGTGGGCCCATATCCCACACCGATGACACCCGTTCCCAGAATCGCCAGTTGCGCGAAATTCCGGCCGTTCAGAGGCAAATCGGTGACCGCGTGCGGATTGATTACTTGCCCGATCGCAGACGTGCTGGTTTCAAGCAGTGGCACTGCCGTGTTGACCTCAATGGTTTGGCTAACCTGGCCAGCATGCATAACAACATCGATGCGCGCAATCTGGTTGACCGCAAGCAGGATTCCGGCTCGCGTCTCCAGGGCGAAACCACTCTTTTGCAGCGTCACCGAATAGGCGCCGGGTTGAAGCAGCGTGAACGTGTAGGTTCCCGTTTGGTTGGTTGTTTGCTCGCGCTTGGCTCCCGTTTCTGTGTTGGTTAGACTGACCATGACGCCGGGGATGACGGCTCCGGTCGTGTCGGTCACAGTTCCTGTAATGCCGGCGGTAATCTGAGTCTGTGAAAATGCCGCGAGCGGCGCCATGATTAAACTCAATGCGCCAATGAATATCCAGGCGAACGCGCCTTGACTGCGGAAACGGAAGGTGCGGCGCGGAAGGGGAAGGGTTCTCGATGTCGCCATACTTAGCTCCTTCTAAGCGGATGAGAAACTGTCGTTGCGTTGCGAGAGCAATTGCCTCGGCTTTAGAGACACAAACCCTGCGCAGCTCTCCCATAGGAGGAGAATTGCGGTCCAAATGCGGTTTATTGCCTGCTGAAAGCGCCCGTTGGCCAGCTTCGTTGCGCAGGCTGCCTTTAGCTCCTCATGGGGGCTGGAGATTTATCAGCTTAGTATCGATGCTCCGCAACAGGAGGTATGCTTTGAAGATTCAAAGCGCATCTTCCCTGCTAATAAACGAGCCCGGGTTCAGCCAAGGATTGACTTCTTCACTGAAATAGGAATCGGTTTTCGTTGTCGATCTGATTTCCAATGAGGGGAAGGAAAATCTATCAATTCTGCACAGCGCTCTTCAGCGAGTTTGGCTTTGAGGATATAAAGCTTCCTCATTCCGCGAGCGTTGCGATTCTGCTTCTTATCAGGACCCTTTTTTACCTCTTATCAAACCTGCATATCGACTATCATCGTTCATAGATGATTTTGTCAAGAGTTTTTTCAGATAGATTTTAGACTCGTGGTTGAGCCAAACCAAAAATCTCGCGTCAGGCTTGCATGGCAAGCGGAAGAAAGGGTTGGCTCTTGCGAGCCTGCCGCCTGCATAACCGCAAAGAACTTGGCGACCTTGCAGCTTGGGGTCTTCGGTGGAAAGCAAGCGACCTTGGTCCGGATTCCGGTTGTCAGGGGAATCGGTTCATGCGGGCGGCGGTTGCCGGCACAGGCTGTTGAGCCGCTCGACCGGCTCGGGCGTAAAAGGCGGAAGCTTCAAGTGGCGCGCAATGAGAACCTGGTAGGGAAGCGGTCCGCCATCGGGGCTGCCGACGCCAGGGTCAACTGCGTAGGCGGGATTCTTTTCCACCTTCGGAAGCAGCGCGAAGCGGAACCCTTCCTGCTGCAGGAGATCGAGCAGGCTGGGCAGCATGAGCGTGGTGAAGGCCGTCTCGTGCAGCAAAAGGACGTTGGGAATCTCGTGGCCAAAGGCAAGGAGTTCCTCCTCGCGTTCCACGCGGATAAACTGCGCCGCATTGTCGAGGTAGCTCTGTTTGAGCCAGGCAATGCCCGCCTGGTCATGTTGGGCAAGGCAGCGGCCGTAGGGATCGCTCCAGTCGTCATCCTCAAAGTTCAGGGTCACGTCGGCAATGCGGTAGCCATGTGCGCGAAGCCAGGTGCGCACGTTATCCCGCTTGGTCAGTGTGTTGCCTTCCTCAAGATACGGATAGCGGAACCAGCGCCAGTCGCGCTTGCCCGCGTACTGGCGCAAGGCCGGCTCGTCGAGCGCAACCTGGCGCTCAAACCGCGCCGCAGTTTGGCTGTTGAGCGAAGGGTGCGACCAGGTGTGATTGCCGATGTTCATGCCCGCATCGACCCACGCGCGGAGCGCCTGCTGGGAATCGGGATCGTCCTGAAGATCGTCGGCGGTCACAAAACCATAAACACGTTCGATGTGGCGAGCCTTGAGCTCGGCGGCCAGCGTCGAAGCGATCCTGAGGCGCGTATCGTCGGGTGACAGGCCGCCAGCGGCCGGCAGATCGTCAAAAGTGAGCGCGACCGTGGGATGAGATTTGAGACGCCAAACCGGCGACGCGGACCGCCGGCCGGCCGGCTGGGTGTTCGGCGCGCGTGGCGGTCGCGGCCCCGCGGCCAGGGTCACCGCCGCGCCTAAACCAAATAACAATCCAGCGATCAGCCAAACACGCCCCATGGAACAATTGTCGTATGCTCCCGCGCTGTGCCTCATGTCCTTAGATGGTGTACTTCAGGTCGACTTGCGATTTTCCCAGCCCATTGCGCAGGTTGATGATAGAGCCGAAAGCGCTGGATTCGGCGGAGTTGTCGGCGTTACCCCAATGTGAAATGGATCTGGCGGCACACACAGGGCCTCTCCGTTGTATACTCCACACGTCATGCAGGTGTTCGCGATCGTTCCCGCCGCGGGACTGGGCACGCGGATGGCGGGACCCCAGCCCAAGCAATTCCTTGCCCTTGACGGAGTTCCGATCCTGATCCATTCCCTGCGCGCCTTTGCCGCCGTCGAACGGATCACAGCGATCTATGTGGCGGTGCGCAAGACGGAAATGGAGCGGGTGCAGGCGCAGATTGCCGAGTATGGCTTCGGCCCCCGTGTGCAAGTGGTGGAGGGTGGCGACAAACGCCAGGAATCGGTCGCTCACGCCCTGGCCGTTCTGCCCGCCGGGCCCGATGACGTTGTGCTGGTGCATGACGCCGTGCGGCCGTTGATCGACGCCGCCACCATCGAGCGCACCATCGACGCGGTCGCCGAGCACGGAGCTGCCATTGTGGGTTTGCCGGCTGTGGATACGATTAAACAGGTGGAGCGCACGGCGCACGGGGCGCTCATCACCGCGACCATTCCGCGCGAGTTCATCGTGTTGGCGCAGACCCCGCAGGGTTTCCGCTATGGACTGCTCGAAAGCGCCTTTGCCGAGGCTGCGGCGGATGGATTTGTGGGCACCGACGAGGCTTCCGTGGCCGAACGCGCCGGCCATGCAGTCGCTGTGGTTCCCGGCTCTCAGGTTAATCTGAAGATTACGCAGCCCGGCGACCTGGAGCTGGCCGAGTTCTATTTGCATCAGCGCGCGCGGTGAAAGGCGCCGCAGTCACAACCCGCCGATCGCGCAAGCATCCGCATCGGATCGGCGCGGCGCTGCTTCGCTTTTTCCGCCGGGAAGCACTGGCGTGCACGCTTCGGCCGGGCAGCTCGCCTGAAGACGGGGGACAGGCACCGAGACATGGAGACACGAATTGGAGTTGGCTTTGATTCGCACCTTTTCAAACCCGGCGTGCCACTGCGCATTGGCGGCATGACGCTGGAGCACCCCGAAGGCCTGGCCGGCCACTCCGACGGCGACGTTTTGCTCCACGCCATCACGGACGCCTTGCTGGGGGCGATTGCCGCCGGCGATATCGGCAGCTTCTTTCCGCCCGGTGACGAGCGCTGGAAAGATGCCGATTCGGCCATCTTTTTGAACACCGCCCTCGAGGAATTGCAACACGCCGGCTATCGTGTCGCCAACGTGGACACCACGCTCATTCTCGCCGCGCCCAAAATCGCGCCCCTGGCCGCCGAGATGCGCGCCCACGTTGCCGATCTGCTCGGTGTCGAAATCGACCAGGTGAGCATTAAGGCCAAGACGCCGGAGGGCTTGAACCTCGATCACGTGGCTCAATGCCACGCCGTGGTCCTGGTTGAGCGCATTCAGGAATCGGACGATCTCAAAACCATGAGCGCGGCCATCGAGAGCCAGCGCCAGCTCGAGGACGTCGTCGATGACCTGCTCTCTTCCGTGCATGGCGCGCCCCGGAAACGCGTGGCGCCGGTCTACGACACCGAGGACATTACCTAGAGCGATCATCCCGCATGGAACGGCAGGGGGGCCGTTGATAATTTTGCCATTCCCTTTCAGGTCATAGGAGCAGGATCGGAATCCCGTACTCCGCGAGTTTCCGATCCGCACTTGCAAGGATCAAACTTTCCAACTGCGCTTGAGCCAGAAGCAGCCTGTCAAAAGGATCGCGGTGATGCTTCGGAAGCTGCGCCGCCCATTCTCCATGGCGAATCGAGACGGGCAGTTCCAACAGGCCAAACAAATTCAACATGGAGCCGATAGGCGCCTTCAAGGCGCCTTCAGCCGCCGCTTGCCCGCCGCTTGCTTCAAACCCAGTTCCCATGCGCTTGCGGCGCTCAGAAACCTCTGGTTCCCTTGGCGAAGCCTGGTGAGCTTGGCCGGGGACAATCTCGCGTCTCCGGTATCGAGCCAGACCAGAACATGCGAATCCAGCAGGAATCGCTCCCCGGTCACTTTGTTCCCCCGGGTCGAAACAGGTAATCGCTGTCGCCTTCCTCAAACAGTTCGGGCGGGAGATCCTCGTAGAAATCGTCCGCAATGTAGGTAATTCCAGGCAGATTTTTTCCAAATGGCAGCGGCTCCGGCTCAACACTCTCTTCCGGCTTCGAAATGGGAACCAGTTTCGCCGTCGGTTTGCCGCCCTTGACGATGACGATCTCGTCTCCCTTCGCCGCGCGCTCGACGAGACTGGAAAGCTGTGTCTTCGCCTCGTAGAGATTGAACTGGACCGGCTTGGAGGAGTCTTTCGCGGGCTTGGGATTCGCGGCCATGACTGACTGGGACGGCCCCAACGTTGTTGTTTACACGTGAAGCTCAAATGGATTGAGCATCGGCGTCCGAAGCCGAAGGCTGTGGGTTCGAGCCCCATCACGCGCTCCAGGTTTGCATTTGTGAAGGCCGGGTTAGTTCAACGGTTACGTCGCGGAATGACGCACA
>JASHUH010000038.1 GCA_030040115.1 Acidobacteriaceae bacterium
GTTGGGCGGTGGAGAGCGCATTCCAAATGGCCAAAAGCGAGTGCGGGCTGGACCACTACGAAGTCCGGCGCTGGCAGGGCTGGTATCGGCACATCACCTTGTCCATGTTGGCCCTGGCGGCGCTGACTGTACTGCGCGCCGGGGAGAAAAAAACCTTCTCCGCAAAAGGTTCCCCTCAGCGTGCCGGAAATCCGGCATTTGCTCGCTTTCGCGCTGCGCGGCGGTTGGCGGAGCCTGGAACATCTTCTCGATTGGTCTGATTGGCGACGGCAGCATCAATTCCTCGCTCAGTTCTTCCACTACCGAAAACAGGCGCTGCTGCTTCTCGCTACTTAATTACAACTGTAGTACTAGCGTCATAGGGGTGCGGTTGTCCGAAACCGTGGCGCAAGAACCGGCGTGTTGGGCGGGCTACTGCGGGGAGCGTGAATCGCGCTAGGAACGCGATATCGTTATGGGAAAAAAGGGGGTCGAATGACGCTGGGCGAAGCGAATGAAGAGCTGCTGAGGTTAGACGACCTCCTGTTTAAGGCAGAGACGGGGACAGGTGAGAATGGCTTGGGACGACTATCGTTCTCTCCAAGAATCGGCAGATAGGCTGATGGTAGCTTTCGCTCGTGGGCTTTCAGAGGCTACGGGAAGATCCTACGAGGCCATGTATGAGCTTTGCAAGAATAAGAGAGCGGTTGATAGGCTGTCGGCGATGAACGGGCTGCACCTTAGATTGCGCCCCGATTTCGTCCCTACAACTGGACAGCAGGAATTATTGAAGAAATTCTATGATCCAGAAACGCCGAGTGAGGAATCTACGCGAGCTCTGGAGCAATTCAATATGCAGGTATATGGCTACCTGTTTGCCAATGCTCCAAGGCCGACTGAGGAAGTGAGAACTCAACGACGCGGGCTTCTTCAAAAGCTCTTTCGTCGTTAGCTATCCATCCCCCGGCGAGCCTCCTACCTTGTACGTTAGCAGGATCGCGCCTAAAAAGGATCAGCCCCCGGGGGTGAATCCGGGGGCTGATCGGATTGCGGCGGATCAGCTTCAGTCGCTCGACAGCGCCACGCCATCGGCTTTTTCTTCGCTGCCGGTGTCGTCGGCGCTGACCGGGCGGTAGAAGAGCTGGTTCTGGTCGAGGTAGACCTCGAGGAAGGCCGGACGGACGGGAATCTGGCCGGCGATGAGGGCTTCGGACAAGGGGTCTTCGACGTAGCGCTGCAGGGCGCGGCGCAAGGGGCGCGCGCCATAGCTGCGGTCGACGAGGGTCTTGTCGAGGATCCACTTCTTGGCTTCCTCGGTGACCGAGATGGTGATGGCCTTCTGGGCCAGGTTCTGGTTCAACTGCTGCACGAGCAGCTCGACGATCTGGATGAGGTCGGCATCGGAGAGCGACTGGAAAAGAATGACCTCGTCGAGGCGGTTGAGGAACTCGGGATTGAAGGTCTTCTTGACCTCCTGCTTCACCAATTCCTCGACCTTTTCGCTGACCAGGTCGTCGCGATCGCTCTGGAAGCCCAGGCCCTGCTTCTTCTGCAGGTGGCGGGCGCCGATGTTGGAGGTCATGATGAGGATGGTGTTCTTGAAATCGACGGTGTTGCCCAGGCCGTCGGTCAATTGGCCATCCTCGAAGACCTGCAACAGGATGTTGAAAACGTCGGGGTGCGCCTTCTCAATTTCGTCGAGCAGAACCACGGAGTAAGGCGAACGCTTGACGCGCTCGGTGAGCTGGCCGCCCTCCTCGTAGCCCACGTAGCCCGGAGGCGAACCGATGAGCTTGGAGACCGAGTGTTTCTCCATGAACTCCGACATATCGAAGCGGATGAGCGCCTTGTCGGACCCGAAGAGGAACTGGGCCAGGGTGCGAGCCATTTCGGTTTTGCCCACCCCGGTCGGTCCGAGGAAAAGAAAAGAACCAATGGGACGGTGCGGCGATTTGAGTCCAGCGCGGGAGCGGCGAATCGCCCGCGCCAGGGCGGAGATGGCCTTATCCTGCGAGATGACCCGCTTGTGCAGCTCTTCTTCGACACGCAGCAGCTTCTGAGTCTCTTCTTCCTTGATGCTGGTGACGGGCACGCCGGTCCAGCGGCTCACGACATCTTCAATATCTTCGCGGCCGACAATGCCGGCGGCGGAGTCGTCCAGGTGGTACTTATCGCGCAGGGCGCGCAGGTTCTCGCGCTCCTTCCGCTCCTCGTCGGAGTAGAACCGCGCTTTCTCGAACTCGTGGTTGGCGATCGCCGAGTCCATGCGGTGCACGATAAACTTGATGCGCTTCTGCACCTCGGTAATCTCGTCGGGCAAGGAGGTTTGGCGCAGCTTGACGCGGGCGCCGGCCTCGTCGATGAGGTCGATGGCCTTGTCGGGCAGGAAGCGGTCGGGGATGTAGCGATTGGAGTGGGCTACGGCGAATTCGACGGCGGCGTCGGTGTAGCTGACGGCGTGGAACTTCTCGTAGCGGTCCTTGATGCCCATGATGATCTTGACCGCGTCGGCCTCGGTGGGGGGCGGGACTTTGACCGCCTGGAAGCGGCGCTCGAGGGAGCGGTCTTTCTCAATGGACTTGCGGTACTCGGCAGGGGTGGTGGCGCCGATGCACTGAATTTCGCCGCGTGAAAGGGCGGGTTTGAGGATATTGGCGGCGTCGAGGGAGCCCTCGGCGGAGCCAGCGCCCACCAGGGTGTGCAGCTCGTCGATGAAGACGATGGAGTTCTGGTTCTCCATCAGCTCTTTCATGATGGTTTTGAGCCGCTCTTCGAACTGGCCGCGGTACTTGGTGCCGGCGACGATGAGCGAAAGATCGAGGCCGAGGACCCGTTTGTCGGCCAGGAAGCTGGGGACTTCGCCGTCGGCGATACGCTGGGCGAGGCCCTCGACGATGGCGGTTTTGCCCACGCCGGGCTCGCCGATGAGCACGGGATTGTTCTTGGTGCGGCGGCAGAGGATTTGGATGACGCGCTCGAGTTCGCCATCGCGGCCGACCAATGGATCGAGCTGGCCGTCCATGGCGGCCTGGGTGAGGTCGCGGCTGAATTCGGCGAGGAGGCTGGACTCACGTTGACGTTGTGGCGCGGGGGTTTTTTCCTGGGTGACGCGGGCCAGCTCGTCGCGAATCTGGGCCAGCTTCAAGCCGCGCTCCTGGAGAATTTCCGAAGCAAAGCACTTCTCTTCGCGCAACAGCCCCAGAAGCAAGTGCTCCGTGCCGATGTGCTTGTGGCCCAGCCGCTCGGCTTCTTCCGCCGCGTAGGCCAGGACACGCTTGCATTCGTTGGAGAGGGGCAGATCCACGCTGGTGGAGACTTTCTCGCGGATGGTGGTGTGCGACTCGATTTGCTTCCGGATCGATTCCACGGAGGCGTGCGAGCGCAGGAAGCGGTTGGTCAAGGCCTTGTCCTCGCGCAACAGGCCGAGCAAGAGGTGCTCGGTTTCGATGTACGGGGAACCGAACTGGCTGGCTTCGTACCGCGCGAAGAAGATCACGCGCCGTGCCTTCTCCGTATAGCGTTCGAACATGATGTTGCTCCTGATCCAGGCTATCGGCTCAAGTGGCCGTCCGGTTCATTGGCTCACCAGCGATGGAGATCCGCCATCCACCGCTGAGAGGCCCGCTTCCGGCTTCGGCCCAATGGGCGCGCGCCCTTCCGCTCATCCTCCACCGCCGAAGGCCTCTATCGAAAAAGTTCCGGCCTTCGAACAGCTCTGCCGGACGGTCCGGGCCTGCGAGCAACCAGTAGTCGCCGGCCCTTCCACCCCAGCGGCGAAGACCTGCCGCTGGGGGCCCCCGGTCCTGGGGAATCCGGGAGACACCCATCCTTTCCTGTTCAGCCTGGTCCTTGCTATCCCCGGCTGATTCGTACCACGTCCTACTTACTAAGACACAAAATTTGCCTGAAAGGTGTCTTATCTTCAGGAGTTTCCGGCGCCAGCCGCCGTTGATGGCGAGGCCACCGGCGTCAAACGTCCGCCTTCTAAGCGGAGCAGGCGCGAACAACGGGCGGCCAGGTCCAGGTTGTGAGTTACAAGGATCGAAGTAAGTTTATGGTTCGCGTGCAACCGCTCGATAAGGTCGAAGATCCGTCCGGCGGTGAATTCATCCAAGTCGCCGGTGGGTTCGTCGGCCAGGAGCAGCCGCGGGTTATTGACTAAAGCGCGGGCCAGCGCCACGCGCTGCTGTTCGCCACCAGAAAGCTCGCCGGGGCGGTGGGTAGCGCGATCTTCCAAATCCACCTGACCCAGCCAGTTAGCCGCCGTCGCCAGCGCCTCACCCCGCGGAACGCCGCGCGCCAGCAAAGGCATGGCCACATTTTCCTGCGCGGTAAACTCCGGCAGTAAGTAATGAAACTGCCAAACGTAGCCGATTTCCCGGTTGCGAAACGCTGCCGCTTCGCGCGCGGAAAGCTCAGCCACATTGGTTGACGCGCAGTATACCGTTCCTGCGGAAGGTCGATCAAGGGCGCCGAGAATGTGCAAAAGCGTGCTTTTTCCCGCGCCCGACTGGCCCAGAATCGCGACCATCTCTCCGGGCTCGATCTCGAGGCAAAGGCCCTCGAAAAGGTGCAACGCGCCTCGAGCGGTCTGGTAGGTCTTCTTAAGCCCCTCGACCCGGATGAGCGGCGCATCGGCGCCGGTCGCCCGCGATTCCGGCGTCCGCACGGAGCGGGACGCCTGGCTGGCAACCGCTGGGGTGGTTCTCATCATCCGGTAGTTTGATTCTATACGACGCACGAGCGATTCCCGGCAATCCCACCTGTGGGGGAGGCGGCGGAGTTTTGTGCGGCGCAGCGGCGCGGCTTCGCTTCGGCGGCCTCCGTTTTTGGCTTCAGGCGCGACGGTGTCGTCCGGCTGGGCGAATACGAAGATCCAAATCGGGTCCTGGTTCTGCATGGATGGCACTGTACCCCCTGGTCATTTTCCGGTGCTGTGAGATAAATCACACGATCGGAGGAAAAGTTGCGCGAACGAAAGTGTTAGTTGGCGAAGGCAGCCCGCAGGCGCTGCTGGTTCTGTGCGGCAGATCACATAAGGAGGCGGAATCTTCCGTGTATAGATAAATCGACCCGGTGAAAAGTTTCCTGCTCATGTGCGCGGCGGGAGTGGGCTTCGCGCTGTCAGCCGACGCGGCCGGAGCGCAGCAGTCGTTCGCGGCGCGTTTTTTTGCGCACAACGCGGAAATGGCCCGCCTGCAACCGGGCTGGCCGACGCCGCTGGTGGAGACGGAACCGCGGCTCACCCAGTATTACCGCTTCGCGTTTTCCAACGAGTACACTGCCGCCGGAACCCGGACCGTCAGTTACGGGAATGCGCGGGGTGGGGGGATTGTGGCTTGGAACCGCTACGAATTCGACGTTCTGCCACCCTCGTACATTCAACACAATTCGACGGCCGCGGACGGCTTCGGCGACACGACGGCACTGGTGAAGTTCCGCATCGCCTCAGGAAACGCCGAGGCGGGAAACTTTATCGCCACCGCGATTCTGAGCCACACCTTTCCCACCGGCAGCCATAGCAACGGAGCGGCGACGGGCTCGTGGAATCCAACGCTGGCGGGCGGGGTTGGCCTGGGAAAGCGTTTCGACGTCGAAAGCTCGCTGGGCGGGACGTTGCCTACGGGCAAGATCGCCGCGCAGGGCCGGACGATCGCCTGGAGCGCTC
Source organism: Acidobacteriaceae bacterium (assembly GCA_030040115.1). Classification (GTDB taxonomy): domain Bacteria; phylum Acidobacteriota; class Terriglobia; order Terriglobales; family Acidobacteriaceae; genus Telmatobacter. The sequence goes on from JASHUH010000038.1 coordinate 5,648, forward strand.
TCGCGCAGGAGCACGTCAGACGCGCGTTCTGGCTGGAACTCGAAAACAACGTTTCATTTTACTTTGCCGGCAGTCACGACGGCAAAATGCAGAATTTCATCACGCCCGCAGCTTACTTTATCCCTCGCCGCAAGGCTTGGAAACCCGCGCATCCTTTTCTGGTGTTCGCCGCGGGCATGCAGATTGCCACCTCGGGCTTCCACACTTACAACCACAACCTGATTACCGAGATGCGGGTGCTGTTTTAAGCAGGCGCAGCGATACGCCTCGCACCCCAGGAGGCGCAATGAGCGGGAAGCCGCGGCCGCAAAGGAACTTTATTGGCCGGTGTCGCCCAGCTTGTACATGTATTTGATGGCGGATTTAAAGATGAGCGTTTTGGCGCGGCCACGCACCTTGATGGTGTTGCGATCGTACCACTCGATGCAGCCTTCGACGTGCTCCCCGTCCTCAAGCACGATCACCATAGGCGTCTGCGACTGGATCTGCTTCTGCAGATAAAAGAGCTCGGCATGGCGGTGCGGGGCATCCATCTCAGTTGCGTGGGCCGCGAAGCGATACGCCGGAG
>JASHUH010000459.1 GCA_030040115.1 Acidobacteriaceae bacterium
GGTTGCGATGGAGATACGGGGTTCAGCTCAACTCTCCTCGTGCAGGTTTGCGATCAGAAGCAGCGCCTGGTCGGCGTCAGATGGCGCGGCGCAGGTGTTCTGAGTTTGCCGCTCGATTTGGAAAACCAGGTTCATGGCCGTATTGACGAGGTCGGGATTGACGCGCAGTCCACGCATATTGATCCGGGGATTCAAGCTCGACCACGACTGCTGGAGCGCCTGAACGGAGGCTGAGGGGGTGGTGCAGGTCTTCAGCCGGGCGCCAGCGGTGTTAAAGGCTTGAATCGCGATACGATTGCGATCCAATTCAGGAATTGTTTGCCGGAAGGGGTCCCAAGTGAGGACAAAGTTCGTAAGCTTGAGGCGCTCGGCGCTGGCGGCGTCAGAGGGAGAGGCGGCGACCGCCTGTTGAAGATACCGCTGCGCCATGGGGTACATGCCCATGGCGAAAGCCGCCTCACCGGCGCCGGCCATGGCCGGCTGACCGTGACGATTGAGGCGCAGGCTAAGCCGGAAAGAGGTGAGGGCGCGTTGGTCATCGCCCACCTGAAGGAACATTTGACCGAGCTCGGTCTGGCGGGCCGCATGATCGCCGACGGTGGCGGCCAGATCGATCAGTTCCGCCTCGGCCTGGGTGTTGGCTCCAATCCTCAGGAGATAGCGGATCAACTCCAGGCGGGCCTGCCGCCGGGCTTCGTCGGGATTGTTGCGCCAAGTGGCGTAAATGGCGTTGTGGTAAAAGCGAAGCGCCTGATGGGTCTGCTTATCGTGGACAGCGATACGCGCCAACTCGAGGCTGACGAGTCCGTTATCGGGTTCTCGCTCCCACAGATTGACGAGATAGGCGTGGGCTTCGTCGAACCGCTTCAGGCCCAAGAGAGCCTCAGCGAGGCTGAGCTGGTAGGCGCCATTGTCGCGGTCATAGAGGAGAGCGGTGCGAAAGTCGACGCCGGCAGCCGTGTAGCGATACGCGTTGAGATCGTCGACGCCACGCGACGCCCATCGCTCGGCGAGCGAGCTTTGCTGCGCGTAATAAATACGGGAAAGGCCGGTGACGGCCAAGAAAAACACCACGACCAGCAGTGTCAGCACGGCCAAGGTCACTGGTTCCCGTTTCAAGTAAGGCGAAATTGTGAGCCGCCTGGGCTCAGTTGCCATTCCTTCTCCTGGAGCCCGCCATCAACGAGTCTCTTTTTCGATGATAAACCGCGCCATCCTTCTGAAAATTGGCGCGAGCCAGCGCGCCATGTAATTGATTGGATGCCGTTTGAATGAGGGTCAGGAGAGCGGTCAAGTTACTGCGGCGGCTGCATGTTGTAGAGGAAGTAGGCGCGAAGCTCGATGTAAGGGCCGTGGAAGTCCCTGGGCAGAGGCGGATAGCTGGAGCCGGTCAGCGCGCCCCAGGCGGCGCGGTCGAGAGCCACGTCGCCGGAGCGGCCGACGAGCTGCACGCTGCCGGGCATAAGCCGTCCATTGGGAAGAACTTTGAACTCGATGGCCACCATGCCCGATTTGAGAATGGGCGGGTTCACTTCGTCGGGAATCAGCGGATCCCAGGTGCGCTCCGTATCGTAGTGCCAAGCGGCCAGCCAGGAACTGAAGTCGACGCCCTGAGTGTCAGAAAGAATCTGGATTCCGCCGGACGCGCCAGGATGCATGGACAAGCCGCCGCTGGGCGCCTGAATGTCGCTCCCCGAGCCACGGTTGCGCATGGCGTTGCGCATCGCATCCTGGAGCTGGTCGGCGGGATTTTGGCTTCTTTCGAGCTGCGCGAAGTTGGGACGCGCGGGCATGGCTTGCGGCCGAGGAGCTTCAACGGGCGATTGCGACTGCGGGCTGGGCGGGATGGGCGGCGCGGGCTGAGGCTTTTGCTCGGCTTGCACTTTCGGCTGCTCGGCGGCGGGCGGCGCAGCCGGCGCCGGCGGGGCTTCCCTCTCCCGATTCAACTCCTCCAACGTCTTCTGATCGATCTGTGGCGGATGGATCAACGGCTTGACCGGCTTGGGTTTGGGCAAATACGGGGTATCGAGATAGGTGAAATCCTTGTGGTCCTGAATATTGTTGGTGTCGACGACCGGCGCCAAATTGATGTATTTGGGAAGCAGGAAAAGGGCGAAGATTAGCACGATGTGGATGAGGACGGCCCACAGGACTCCCTCGCGGAGGCGCGCCCAGCGACGCTCGTCCTCGAGTTCGCTGATCATCTCCAGCAGTTCGTGGGTGTCGTAGTCGATCCAGCGTGAGGTGCTGACGATGCGGGAGCCGTTCCCTCCCGGTTCGGCGGCTGGAGGCTCAACCAAGCCGAGCGCGTCCTGCTGAGAACGGCCCGCGCCGTCGCTCACTCCGGACGTACCGGCGGACTCGTAGCCACTGGCTGGCGCTTCACTGGTGGGCATCGGCTGCAAAGGAGCGTTTCCGGGAAATACACTCATTCCGCGGCTGCTCCCAGTCCCTTCTAGTTATTCTATTCTCTCATTCCTTTCGAATTTATGGGCAATCCCCTTCGTGTTGCCCGCGAACGGTGGCCCATAGAATGGTATCTAAGCCATTGGACGTTTTTCCAGAGCGCTTCTCCTTCCCATGTAGCCCTGCAATTTCAATCGCCCGCGTCGGTTCTTGAAGGACTCGATCCGTTGGGTTCCCGGCTCCGGTCTATAGCAGAAGGAGAAGCGCCTCAGGCGGAAGGAATCGACTGCGTGAAGTTTTTTTTTGCCCCAGTTGTGTCCTGGTGGAAACATGTGATCATGCCCATGCTGGCTAGCATGGGCATTTGGGGCGCTTTGGCGATCGGAGCGGTCGATTCGTCTTCGGTTCCGGTGCCGATCGACGCTTTTCTGGCGCTGGCGATGTGGAATGACAGGAGCCGGTTCTGGGTGTTCGCGATGATGGCCGCGGCGGGCTCGGCGGCCGGAGGGTTGGTTCCCTATTGGCTGGGCCGGGCCGGCGGCGAGCTATTTCTCCTGAAGCGCATCAGCAGGGAACGATTGGACCAGATTCGCGCGCGGTTTGAGCGCCAGGAATTCCTGGCCGTCCTGATTCCTTCGTTGCTGCCTCCGCCAACGCCCTGGAAGCTGTTTGTGTTTGCCGCGGGCGTTTTCGAAATGCGGACCGTCCTGTTTCTGCTCGCCGTCTTTTGCGGACGGACCGTGCGTTGGTTGGTGCTGGGCGTCCTGGTAATCAAACTGGGCCCCGGAGCGGTGGACCTGATCACGCATCACGCGATCGCAACCATTGCGGTGGTGGGCGGCCTGGCGGTGGGTGGATTTCTTTGGTGGTGGTTCAGAATGCGGCGCAAGGGTAAGCCGTTGGTGTTCTAACATCGTTGCCCGGTTGCGGCAACGGGCGAAACCGCTTACTTCCCTTCCAGCGCCGGCTTGGGCGCGATAAGGTGCATCCGGCGCGCCAGCGCGGGAACGCCAAAGGCAAGGGCGAGGACGAGGCTGGTCGAGAGCAGGTCATTGCGATAAAACGGGATGGCCGCCACGTAGCAGGTTTCGAGGCCGCCGAAGGTGTGCGGATACATGTTTCCCCCGCCAGCCCAGACGGCGTAGTTGGACACCACGAAGAAAGAGGTCGGCCCCAGCATGGCTCCGGCGGCGACACGGGCCACGCTGGTCCGCGCGTGGAGCAGAATCCAACCCAAGACAATGGCCGCGGCGTACCACGCCCAGGTGGTGATGTACGCTTCCCAGCGGAAGGCGTAGTGATAGGCGTAGACGGTGAGGTAATAATCCACGGCCATGAGCACGGCCACCGGGACCAGCATCTCGCGCCAGGGACGGCGGGCGCCGAAGTAGAGCAGAGCGCCGCCTACGGCGGTAAAGTTCATCCAGCCGGCGTGAGGCAATACGCGGGTGAGCACGGCGACGACTAGAAGCAAATAGGCGAACATAGCGTCCTCATCAGTTTCGGGGGGCACGTTCCGGACCGAAGTGCATCTCGC
>JASHUH010000460.1 GCA_030040115.1 Acidobacteriaceae bacterium
GAAAGTGGGCACCATCTGCACCAGGATCAGGTAGAGCGCGCCGACCAGGGTGATGCGGGTGAGAATATCGTTGATGAAGTCCGAAGTGCGCTTGCCGGGGCGAATGCCGGGGATGAACGATCCCGATTTGCGGAAATTATCGGCGATGTCGTCGGGCCGCATAATGATGGACACGTAAAAATAGGCGAAAAAGATGATGCCCAGGATGTTGAGGAACTCGTACCACGGATAACCGGGGGTGAGGGCCTGCATGATGGGCTGGAGAAAGCGGCTGTTCTGCACCCACGCGGACTGGCCGAAGAGCATGGGTGCGGAGAGGATGGAACTGGCGAAGATGATGGGCATCACGCCGCCGGCGTTGACGCGGAGGGGCAAATGGCTGGCCTGACCGCCCATCATGCGCCGGCCCACGATGCGCCGCGCGCTCTGGATGGGGATGCGCCGCTCGGCGCGCTCCACAAAGACGATAAACGCCACGACGGCCAACATGCCGGCGAGCAGCAACAACACGACGAGGAAGGACATGGAGCCCCAGGCGTCGGTCTGCACCTTCTGGATCAGGTCGCCCACGCCGTTGGGCAGTCCGGCCACGATGCCGGCGAAGATGAGCAGGCTCATGCCGTTGCCGACGCCGCGATCGGTGATCTGCTCGCCCAGCCACATGATAAAGGTGGTGCCCGCGGTGAGGGTGAGCACGGTCATCATCATGAAGCCGATGCCGGGATGCAGCACCAGCCCCTGGCGGGTGAGAATGGCGGCAATGCCGATGGACTGCAGAACGCCCAGAATCACGGTAAGATAACGGGTCCACTGGGTGATTTTGCGCCGGCCCAGTTCGCCTTCTTTTTGGATGCGAGCCAAAGGCTCATACACCACCGTCAAAAGCTGAAAAATAATGGAGGCGGTAATGTAGGGCATGATGCCCAGGGCGAAGATGGTCATGCGGCGCAGGTTGCCGCCGCCGAACAAATCCATCAGGCCCAGCGCCGAGCCGTTCTGGGAATTGAACAGCAGTTGCAGCTTGGCTGTATCGACGCCAGGCGTAGGGATGAAGGCGCCCAGCCGGTAGACGGCCAGGATGCCCATGGTGAAGAAGACCCGTTTGCGCAGGTCGGGAATGCGGAAAATATTGAAAAACTTCTCAAGCATAGAGGTGATTACCGCTTTCGGCGCCCGCAGGCGCCCGAGTCAAATCTGGCTATGGTTCCATCTTAGAGCATTCGGGAATTTTCATCGATCTTATCCCAGCCGGGAAGGCGCGCCTATGCGGTGCGTCACAGAGAAGCAGGGGTCAGGGGTCAGGAATCAGGGGTCAGGGATCAGCTAAAAACCCGCGGCTGACCCTGGCAACCGACGCCTGCAATCTGACCCCTGCTTTTCAAGCCGCCGGTCCGCCGATGAGCACGGCCTTGCCGCCGGCCTTTTGGATTTTTTCCGCCGCGGATTTGGAAAACTTGTGCGCATGGACGGTGAGAGCGGAGGTCAACTCGCCGGAGCCGAGAATCTTGATGAGCGCCTTGCGGTGGGAAGCCAGGCCGAGCTGGACGTAGTCATCGAGGGTGATTTCGGTGACGCCGAGCCGGGCGATCCGGTCCGCGATCCGGTCAAGGTTTACGATGGTGTACTCGGTGCGGAAGATGTTGGTGAAGCCGCGCTTGGGCAGGCGGCGGTGGAGGGGCATCTGGCCGCCCTCGAAGCCACGCATGAGGCTCGAGCCGGAGCGCGAACCCTGGCCCTTGTGGCCGCGGGTTGCGGTTTTGCCCATGCCGGAGCCCATGCCCCGGCCCACGCGCTTGCGCCCGGTGTTGGCCTTCCGCGGCGCGCGCAAATTGGATAAATTTCTGGTCATAATCTTCCTCGCTCATACGCCGGGGATTGGCCGTTCAGGCGGACCCGACTCGCGTTGTTGGAAGCTGTCAGTTTTCAGTGGTCAGTTGTCAGTTTGGATGGTGCGCCTTCTGACTGATAACCGATGACTGACCACTGATAACTAGCTCCCAATTATCCTCACCAGGTGCGGCACGGCTTTGACCATGCCACGGATCGATTCCGTGTCCTCGCGCTCGACGATCTGGTTCAGGCGGGTGAAGCCCAGCCCCTTGACCACCCGCTTGTGCTTGGTGGGCGCGGCGATGGCGGAGCGGTAATACTGAATACGAATTTTTTTCGGCTCGGCCATTAAAGCTCCTCCACCTGCTTGCCGCGCGTCGAGGCCACTTCGGCCCGGTCGCGCAACTGGGCCAAGGCGTCGAAGGTGGCTTTGATGACGTTATGCGGGTTGGGCGAGCCGAGGCTCTTGGTGAGCACGTTCTGCACCCCGGCGGAAGTCATGACCGCGCGCACCGCGCCGCCGGCGATGACGCCGGTGCCCTCCGGGGCTGGCTTGAGCAACACCTGGCCGGAGCCGTAGCGGCCCAGCACCTGATGTGGAATGGTGGTTTCGGTCAGATTCACGCGCACCAGGTTTTTCTTGGCCGATTCGATTCCCTTGCGAATGGCCTGGGGAACCTCCTTGGCCTTGCCCGATCCGTAGCCCACCACGCCGGAAGCGGCGTCGCCCACCACCACCAGGGCGGCGAAGGACATGTTTTTACCGCCCTTGACCACCTTGGTGACGCGATTGATGGCCACCACCTGATCTTTCAGGGTGAACTGGTTGGCGTCGAGTTTCTTTTTTGCTGTCGTCATTTTTTCTCTCAGCTTTCAGCTATCAGATTTTCGATCAGTTCGGCTCAAGGAGTTGGCAGCTAAGGGCTGATAGCTGATGGCTCGCTTTTAAAATTCCAGTCCCGCTTCGCGGGCGGCGTCGGCCAGCGCTTTGACGCGCCCGTGATAAAGATAACCGCCGCGGTCGAACACCACGCGCTTGATGCCCTTGGCCACGGCGCGCTCGGCGACCGCCTTGCCGATCTCTTTGGCTGCGGCGACATTGCCGCCGGTCTTGAGCTTCATCTGCAAGGTGGAAGCGGACACCAGCGTCTCGCCCTTCTGGTCGTCGATGACCTGCGCATAAATGTGGTTGAGCGAGCGGTAGACGTTCAGGCGCGGTCGCTCGCCGGTTCCGGAAAGCTTTTCGCGGATGCGGTTGTGAATGCGCCGGCGGATTGGGTTGCGTTTGGTTTGCGTAATCATGTTGTCTCTCACCTATCGGCGGAACCGCCCCGCGGCCCCGTTCGGATTTTGTCAGCTCTTAGCCTTCAGCTTTCAGCTCGTCCTGCTCTCTTCAGGGCATCGGCCGCCACGAATGAGCTGATAGCTGATGGCTGATAGCTAAGAGCCGCCTCTCTTACTTGGCTCCGGTCTTGCCGGCCTTCTTCTTGAGGCGTTCATTGGTGTAGCGGACGCCCTTGTTCTTGTAGGGGTCGGGCTTGCGCAGCGCGCGCATATCGGCGGCCACCTGGCCCACTTTCTGGCGGTCGATGCCGCTCACCGTCAGGTGGGTCTGCTTGGGATCGATGGCTACGTCGATGCCGGTGGGCAGCGGGAACTCGATGGGGTGGGAGTAGCCCAGCGTAAAGACCACCGTGCCCTTGCCTTTCATCTCGGCGCGGTAGCCGATGCCCACGATGTCCAACTCTTTCTTCCAGCCCTGGGTAACGCCGTGCACGGCATTGCTCACCAATGCGCGGGTGAGTCCGTGGACGGCGGCCCGGTCGTCGTTCGCCCGCTCGACGACGAGATGCCCATCGGAGGTCTTCAGCGAGATGCCTTCGGCGATCAGCGCCGAGACCTTACCCTTGGGCCCCTCGACCAGAACGGTGTTGCCCTCGAATTTGTATTTGACGCCCGCCGGCAGCGGGATCGGCTTCTTTCCAATACGCGACATGATGCGAATTCCTTCTTCAGTGATGAGTGATCAGCTCGATGGTGCTGCAGCTTGCAGCGGTTTTTGACAACTGAAAACCGGCGACTGACGATTTGGTTACCACACTTCACACAACAATTCGCCGCCCACGCCCTCGCGGCGCGCCTGGCGGCCGGTCATCACGCCTTTAGGCGTGGTGAGGATGGAGATGCCGAGACCCCCTTGCACGCGCTTGATTTCGTCGCGGCCGACGTAGACGCGGCAGCCGGGTCGGGAAATGCGGGCCAGGTCGCGGATGGCCGCCTCTGCGCCGCCGTACTTCAAATACACGCGGAGAACCAGTTTGCCATCCTCTTCCTGCGTCTTGTAGTTGGAGATGTAACCCTCTTCTTTGAGGATGCGGGCAATCTCGGTCTTCAGCTTGGAAGCCGGAACGTCCAGCTTCTGATGACGCGCCCGGATGGCGTTGCGGATGCGCGCCAAAAAATCGGCTACTGGGTCGGTCAAACTCATTCCTTCTCCTTCATTCCCCGTTCGCTCGCCGCGGCGAGAACCTGCGGAAATGGTTGAAACAGCTTTTAGCTCTCAGCCGTCAGCTTTCGGTTCATCTTGCCTCTGCCAAATGCCTCGATTCAGCCGAACAGGCTGGAAGCTGAGAGCTAATGGCTGAAAGCTGCTTTGCTACCAGCTTGATTTGTTGACGCCCGGGATCTCGCCTCTCAGCGCGAGAGAGCGAAAACACAAGCGGCAAACGCCGAACTTGCGCAGGAAGCCCCTCGGCCGCCCGCAGAGCTGGCAGCGGTTGTGCTTGCGGCTCGAAAATTTCGGTTTCCGCGCGTCTTTTACCCTTTTTGCAGTGGTTGCCATAAAACCTCGTTAGCTATCAGCTTTCAGCTTTCAGCTCTCAATTCTTTGTTGCCTCAACAGGCTTCTGCCCCCAACTCATCCCAACTTCGTTTTTCGCCCCGTTGCCGGCTCCACCGGGAGCGGGCTGAAGGCTGAAAGCTGGGGGCTGATAGCTGCCCTTACGCTCCTTGCCGGAACGGCATGCCGAAGTGGCGCAGCAGCGCCCGCGCCGAGTTGTCGTCCTTGGCCGAGGTCACGATGGTGATGTTCATACCCTTCAGCTTTTCGACCTTCGCGTAGTCGATCTCGGGAAAGATGAGCTGGTCGCGCAGGCCGAGGGTGTAATTGCCGCGCCCGTCAAAACTCCGGGGCGATACGCCGCGAAAATCGCGGACGCGCGGCAGCGCCGTGGAGATCAGGCGGTCGAGAAACTCGTACGCCTTGTCGGAGCGCAGCGTGACCATGGCGCCGATATTCATCCCCGTGCGCACATGAAAGGCGGCAATCGACTTCTTTGCCTTGGTCGTCACCGGCTTCTGGCCGGCGATCGCGGTGAGATCGGCCACCAGCGGATCGAGCAGCTTGGTGTTCTGCGTGGCTTCGCCCAGACCCATGTTGATCACGATCTTCTCGAGCTTGGGCGCCGCCATGGGGTTTTCCAGGCCCAGTTCTTTCTGGAGCGTTTTTTTGATCTCTTTCCGATAACGTTCTTTCAGTCTTGCCGCCATTGCGTTGCACTCTCTTTCTTCCGGCGCCCGGAGTGGACCAGGGGTCCGTGTACCGTTGCGGAAGGGAATCAGCTACCAGCTTCCAGCTACCAGCCGCTAGCTTCATCCCGCTCCTGCATAGCTTTTCGAATCACCGCGAAAAAGCTAGCAGCCAGGAGCTAGCAGCTAGAGGCTGCTTTCATCACTTTTTCGTGGGCAATTCCTGCCCGCATTTCTTACAAATCCGGACGCGCATGCCGCCTTCCACTTTGTGGCCCACGCGGGTGGGGCCGCAGTTGGGGCAGACCAGGGCCACGTTGGAGATGTGGATGGGCGACTCGTGCTCGGCGATCCCGCCCTGGGTGCGCTGCCCGGTCTTGCTGGATACGGTCTTTTTGACTACCCGCACGTGCTCCACCAGCACCACGTCTTGGTCGGGAAAGGCGCGCAGCACCCGGCCCGTTTTGCCGCGGTCGGCGCCGGTGAGCACCTTGACCGTGTCGTTGCGATGAATGTTCAAGCTCTGCATCTCTTCTCCAAGCTTTCAGCTATCAGCCTTCAGCTTTCAGTTGTCCCCGCCACTGCTCGGAACCACACATCCGAGCCGCCAGCTAAAAGCTGAAAGCTGACGGCGGATAGCTGTCTTTACACCACTTCCGGAGCTAGCGAAACGATCTTCAAAAACTTCTTTTCGCGCAGCTCGCGGGCCACGGGCCCGAAGACGCGCGTGCCTACCGGTTCATGATCGTCGCCGATGACCACGGCGGCGTTCTCGTCGAAGCGGATATAGGTGCCGTCGCGGCGCCGCTGCTCTTTGCGGGTGCGCACGATGACTGCCTTCACCACCTTGCCCTTCTTGACGGCGCCGTCGGGCGAGGCTTCCTTCACCGCCGCGGTGACAATGTCGCCGAGCCTGGCCTTGACGCCCAGTCCGCCGCCCAGGGGCAGGATCACCTGCAGCTTGCGCGCGCCGGAGTTGTCGGCGACGGCCAGCATGGTTCTCATTTGCACAGCCATAGGTTCATTCTCCAAAAACAGCTATCAGCTATCAGTTTCATCCCTCTTCAGCCATCACCTTCAACTCAGCACATCTAAGCTGAAGGCCGGGAGCTGAAAGCTGCGTTTTAGCTGACCGGCTCGTGCGCCGTATCTTCAATCTGGGCCAGCGTGGAGCGCCTTACGATTTCTTCCAGGTTCCAGCGCTTGAGTTTGCTCAACGGACGCGTTTCGCGGATGCGCACCATATCGCCGAGCCGGGCCGAGCTCTGCTCGTCGTGCGCGTAGAACTTTTTGGTGGAGCGCACGATGCGCTTGTACTTGGGATGAGCCTTGCGCATCTCGACCGCGACCACAATGGTCTTCTGCATTTTGGTCGAAACCACATGTCCGACTTTTTCGTTGCGCCGCGACACCCGCGCCTGCGCCGATTCTCGAGTCGCCGTCATTGGCGGGCTCCCTTCTGTTGACGATCGTTGCTCCCCGCGCCTTCCCCGGCCGCCGTGTCGGAAACTTCGCCATGGATGCCGAGTTCACGTTCGCGGGCCACCGTCTTGATGCGCGCGATTTCCTTGCGCAACTGGCGGAGTTTCTTCACGCCGTCGTTCTGTCCCATGGCGACCTGAAAGCGCAGCCGGAAGAGTTGATCGGCGGTCGTCCGCTCCTGGTGCGCCAGCTCGGCGTCGCTCAAACTGCGAATCTTCTGAAGTTCCATTTCTTTTTAGCTCCCAGCTTTCAGCTCTCAGCCCTCAGCTTTGCCCTGCTTATGCATTGCTCTTCAATTCCGCCGGAAGAGACAAAAGCTGAAAGCTGACGGCTAAAAGCCACCCTTTCATTTGGTCTCGGCTACCGCCTTTTCGGCGCCTGGGCGTTGCACAAACTTGGTTTTCAGCGGCAGCTTGTGAGCTGCGAGACGCATGGCTTCTTCGGCCACTTCCGGGGCCACACCCTCCATCTCGAAGAGAATCTTGCCCGGGCGCACCACCGCAACCCAATGGTCGAGCGCGCCCTTGCCCGAACCCATGCGGACTTCGGCCGGCTTTTTGGTGATGGGCTTATCGGGAAACAGGCGCAGCCAGATCTTGCCGCCGCGCTTAACAAAGCGGGTCATGGCGATACGGCTGGCCTCGATCTGCCGGTCGGTGATGTAGCCGCACTCCATCACCTTGAGCCCGTATTCACCGAACGACAACGCGGAGCCGCGCCAGGCTTTGCCGCGGCGCTTGCCCTTCTGCTGCTTGCGAAACTTTACTTTCTTCGGCATCAACATAACAAGAACCTCAGTTGCCAGTTGCCAGTGATCAGTGGTCAGCTTTCGAAACGCCGGGCCACTTCAGCTCAACAACCAACTCCCTTGAAACTCCGAAATTGAACCCCGCACGAGTCACTGATCACCGACAACTGACCACTGACAACTACCCTTAAAACACTCCCGTGGTTGCCGGCTGCTGCTGGCGGCGCTTCTGCTCGTAAATGTCGCCGCGATAGATCCAGGTTTTGACGCCGATGACGCCGTAGGTAGTGTTGGCCT
>JASHUH010000461.1 GCA_030040115.1 Acidobacteriaceae bacterium
AAGCCCGCGAACAACCATCTGAAATTCACCTCCAGCGAATCTGAGGTGACCGGTGGTGGCAGGTGGACCGGTAATTGAACTTGCAATGATCGTACGTAATGGCGGGGCTGGCCTAGCGCGCGCCGTCCTCAGTGCTCAGCCGGTAGTTGATCGCGTGGTCATCGGAGATACTGGATCGACTGACAATTCCGTAGCGATCGCTCAGAGTCTAGGCGCTCACTTATTCACAGTGGCATGGGAAGAGGACTTTTCCAAAGCTCGAAATGCGGTGCTGCAGGCGTGCGAGGCCGGCCTGAATCTCTTCCTGCTTCCACTCTTCGTAACCGTCGGCCGGCTTTTCTGCTTCGGCATGACGTAAACTGCGCAGCGCAAGCGAGCCGGCCGGGGTCAGAGCCCACTCCACTGCGTCGCCGACGGAGAGGTTTGCCTTCCGCAGCAGGTCTTCCGGAACCCCCACCGTAATCGCGCGCCCTTTCCGGGCAGTCTGGGTGGCCATACGTCCGCCTTTGGTTTCATGGTAACCCGGTTTGGCATAAGTGGCCCCAGAGCTCATCACGGCCCCGCCACCCGCAGCCAGCGCTGGGTGCGGCCGAAAAGGGAAAAGCCGATGTAGCCGCGCAGAAGCAGCGTCTTGCCGCCGTCTTCGAGGGTCACACTGCAGCGGTAGAATTTGCCGATTTCGGGATCGAGAATTTCGCCGCCCGTCCACTTGCCGCCGTGTTTGCGCAGGCCCCAAAGGATTTGCAGGCCGATGACCGGGCGGTTTTTGGAGGGGCCGGGGCAGTGGATGCAAAGGGGATGGGGAACGGGCGGGTTGAAGACTTTCTCGATGGTTCCGTAGAGGACTCCGTTTTGCTCGCGGATTTGGACGATGGATTTAATTTTGCCGTTGACGTCATCGACGGTTTTCCACTGGCCAACGGGCGAGGCGAGCAAGGTAGGTGAGTGCGGGTTGAGCGCAGTTTGCGCCGGAGCGAAAGAGAAGAGATAGAGTGCTGCGAACAGAATGCTGGCGCACATGCGGCCGAGGAGATGGAATGCGCCGGACCGGTTGGCTATCGCGCCGAGGAAGGGTGGTTGCCATCGGCTCATGAGGACGTGTCTCTCCGGGGGTTCTTCCTGAGCAGCTTGAGTGCAGCGGGCGTCACGATCAGGCCTCGCTTTGCTTGGTGCGGGCGCCACGCCAGTACAGAATCAATCCCAGCAGAATCGAAGCGGCGGCGCCGATGATGAGCTTGAGTTCGAAGTCGAACTTGTTGCTCGAGTCGCCGGGGGGGACGAGCGAAACCAGAATGCCGGTGGCGACGACCACGAAACCGAGGCCGCCGCAGATCCACACGCCTGTTTGACCACCCGGGACCAGCACGGCGTGGGGGTTCTCGGCGCGGTCGCGCCGGCGGGAGAGCTTGATGACGGCGGCGAACATATAGAGGAAGGGAATGAAGTAGAGGATGATGCCGGCGTCAATGAGGAACTGATAGGCGCCGCGGGTGGTGTCGCTGATCTGGCTGAGAAGAAGGATGGCGCCGGAGACAATGGCCTGGACGAGGATGGAAACGTAGGGGGTTTTCCAGCGGGGATGGATTTTGCCAAACGCGGCCGGCAGGTAGCGGTCGATGCCCACGACGAAGGGGACGCGGGCAATGCCGGCGACGGTGCTGCCGACGCCGCCGGCGCTGCCGGCGGCATTGAGCAGAGCGGCGGTGACGCCGAGGAAGCCGAGCCCGACAGCGGCGGAGCCGATGGCGATGGCTCCAAACACGCCGCTTTTGGGGTCGATTTGGCCGGCCGGCATGAGGGCCAAGACAGCGAAGGTTCCGGCGATGTACATGAGGGCAATGAGCGCCCCGGAGCCGAAGACGGCGCGAGGCAAGGTGCGCCGGGGATCGCGGACCTCCTCACTCATAGCCGAAACAAGTTCGAGACCGCTAAAGGCGAAGGCGATCTGGGACCAGAAATTGACAGTGTTCCAGTTCCACACCGGCAGCATGTTGGCGAAGGAGAAGTGGGTGACCGAGCCGTGGCGAAAGCAAACCAGCGCGGCCACGCCAGCGAGGATGAGCAAGGGGATGTAAGTGCCGACGCCGCCGGCGTTCTGGAGCCACTTGCCGATGTTGAGCCCGACGATGTTGAGGATCACGGCGGCGGCCAGCATGGCGAGTGAAACGATGAGGAGAAAGGGGCGATTGTCGGCGAGCAGAACGCCGGCGTGGCCGGGGACCACGTAGGCGGCCATGGACGCGCTGGCGAGCAGAAGGCCGGGAAAGTAGAAGACCGTGTAGATCCAGTATGTCCAGCCGGCGATGAAACCGTGAAAGGGGCCAAAGGCGTCGCGGGCCCAAGCGTACAGGCCGCCTTCCTCGGGAAAGCGCGAGGAGAGCTCATTGATGACCAGAGCGCTGGGAACGAAGAAGAAGACGGCGGCGATGATCCAGAGGCTGATGGACGAGGTTCCGCTGTGGCCCGCAGCGGCGATCCAGCGGGGACCGAGCACGGTGGCGATATTGAAAAGCAGCACGTCCCAGAAGCCCATAGTCTTGCGCAACTGGGACCGCGAATCGACCGCGCTGGAAAGGGGAGCCGTCATGAGGTCACCCGGACGGCGCAGAATTTTGCCTGCATTGGGCCATCATACATAGAAGAGACGCAGCGATCATTTCCGCGCATTTTGCCGGCGCATTGGGGTCAAGACGCCGTGGGGATGGAGGCTCATCAGTGCTCGTCTTTGCCGGGACGCAGCATGAGGTCGCGGATCGCGGCGCGGGGATCTTTGCCTTCGTTGAGGATGAGCTCCATTTGCTCGGTGATGGGCATTTCGACACCGTGTCGGCGCGCCAAGCCGAGGGCGGCGCGGGTGGTGAAGACGCCTTCGGCCACTTTTCCGCCCAGCGAGGCGAGGATTTCTGCCAACTCGCGACCCTCGCCAAGAGCTTGGCCTACGGTGCGGTTGCGGCTGAGAGAGCCGGTGCAGGTGAGCACGACATCGCCGACGCCGGAAAGACCGGCCAAGGTCTCTGGACGGCCGCCGCAGGCTACGGCGAGACGCGTGATTTCGGCGATGCCGCGGGTGATGAGAGCCGCGGCGGTGTTGTAGCCGAGGCCGACGCCGGCGGTGATGCCCGCGGCGATGGCGATGATGTTTTTGAGGGCGCCACCCAGCTCCACGCCGATCACATCTGTGGAAGTGTAGAGGCGGAGGGTTGCGGAGGCGAACTCCTCCCGGATGCGTGCGGCTGCGGCGCGATCTTCGAAGGCAACGGCGGCGGCGGTGGGCTGGCCCTGCGCGACTTCAAGGGCGAAGCTGGGCCCGGAGAGAGCGCCGATGGGGAGATCAGGAGTCAAGGGACGGGACTCAGGGGTCAGGGTCGCGGGGTCGGACGGCAGCGCGGGATCTTTGAGGCATTCGGCGATAACTTGGGTCATGCGCAGATAACTGCCGTCCTCAATGCCCTTGGTGGCGCTCAAAACGACCTGGCCGGAGCGAAGATGAGGGCGGAGCCGAGCCCAGACGGCGCGCAAAAACTCGGAGGGGACTACCGAAACGACGATTTCCGCCTCGCGCAGGGCGGCGAAGTCGCCGGTGATGGAGATGGCGGGCGGCAGGGGAAATCCGGGAAGGAAGGGGGTGTTTTCGTGGGCGGCGCGGATTTCCTGGGCGAATTCCGGACTGTGCGCCCAAAGCGTGAGCTGATGGCCGCCGCGGCGGTGAAGCGAAAGGGCGAGAGCGGTTCCCCACGCTCCTGCGCCCAAGATGAAGATGTGGCTCATGCGGGCTGCTTGGCTCCGAAGCGGGTCTCTGTGCCGGCGTAGAGGCGGCGGATGTTCTGGTGGTGTTTGAGGATGATGAGGACGGCGACGGCGGCCTGAACGGAGATGAAGAAGAGAGGCCGTTCGCCGCTCACGAGAAACCAGGCGAAGACGGGGAAGCTCGCCGCGGCAAGGATGGAACCTAAGGAGACATAACGGCTAACGGCAAGGACCAGGACGAAGAGGCCGATGGCGGCCAGCGCGGCCCATGAAGCGGCGACGAGGAAGACGCCGAATCCGGTGGCTACGCCTTTGCCGCCGCGGAAGCGGAGCCAGACCGGAAACATGTGACCTAGAACGCAGCAGAGAGCGGCAAGGGCCTGGAAATCGCGGAGCGGCGGCCGGGGAGCGATGGACGCTCCAGCAGCGAAGGCGCTCCATACTACCGAGCCGAGCCAGACCGACGCGCAACCCTTGAGG
Source organism: Acidobacteriaceae bacterium (assembly GCA_030040115.1). Taxonomy (GTDB): domain Bacteria; phylum Acidobacteriota; class Terriglobia; order Terriglobales; family Acidobacteriaceae; genus Telmatobacter. The sequence continues at coordinate 4,228 of JASHUH010000461.1, forward strand.
ACGTCGAGGAGGAAAGTGGCCGCGCCCAGACCTTTGCCGCCGCTGCGGAGCACGTTGGTGGCTCCGATGTTGCCGCTGCCGAGAGCGCGAATGTCCTGATGGCGGGCGAGGCGGACGAGCAGATAGCCGGTGGGGATGGATCCCAAAAGATAGGCAGCTACCGCGATCGAGACGCAGGCGAGAAGCATAACGAGAGAGTGTAGCAGGTGGGGAAAACAGGGACCAAGGGAACGAAGAGATAGGGACTAGGGACTGGGGACCGATGGCTGAAAGCTGAAAGCTGCGGTCAGTAGAGGGCGCGGCGAGCGGAGCTGACTTCGGCAGCTAGCACCTGAAGGATTTTGAGGGCGGCTTCGGGATCGGTGTGCATGAAGGCGGTGAACTCGGCGCGGGGCATGAAGCTGACCTGTGCGCCGCTGCGGGCGACGGCAGTGAGCGA
>JASHUH010000462.1 GCA_030040115.1 Acidobacteriaceae bacterium
CTCCAGAAGCGCGCGTATTCCTCAAAATAGTTCGGCCTCGCGAACATTTGCGCCGTAATCGTCCAGTGGATATGTACTGAGCGGCCGGCCAAGTTGCCTAGAATGCGCTCATAGGTCGCAGGATGCCGCCGCTCGTTATGGTGTTCGGGCAGCCCGTCGATGGAAACCGCCACGGTGAAGCGGGGCAGCTCGATCCACGGATACGGAATGGGCAGAATGCCGCTGGTGACCACCATCGAGAAAATGCCCCGGCGGCTCAGTTCGGGAAGAATGCGCCCCAGCTCGCGGTGGCGCACCATGGGCTCGCCGCCCACCAGCGTTACGTGCAGCGGCTTGTGTCGGTCGATGAGGCCGAGCACGCCGTTCACCAGCTCGTCGCCGCGTTTGTCGCCCAGCTCACGCAACGTCACTGCGCCGCCCAGGTGATCCGCGCCGAACGCGTAGCAACCCGGGCACCGCAGCGGGCACTCGCGCGTGACTTCAATCGAAAGCATCGGGGTGTGGCCGCGAAGCACTTTACCCCAGGACTTGAGAATATGAATAGTCTGCAATCTGGTCACTCCACGGGGAAGAGAATGAAGGACTTACAGACGTTCTGGAATGGATAGACGCCGCCGCGGGCGAAAGGATGTCAAGTCGTGGGAAAAAAGCCGATGCAAGGGCAGATAACGGGCAGCCCGCGCGGAAATAATCGGGTGGGCCGGATCCGGTTCGCAATCGCCATCGGGAATCCGCGAGGACTTCCCTTGGCCGTTTACTTCGGTATTTGGGAGTCAAACGTTCCCCCGCAACCCCCGGAAACAGCCCCGGAGGCTTTGGAGGTCTAGCGAAGAAAAGGATTCCTGGGCGAAGATCGCCCGCGGGGTGAGTCACCCTCGGACGCCGAAAAAGTTAAAGCTGGGTTCGGTGCGCAGTGCGCGTTTTCGGCCGCCCGACCACCAAGCGCCGATCCCCTGAGTCACAACCAGAGGATTACAGGAGAACCAGCGCAAAGATCCAACGGGTCAGGCGAGCTGATTAACCACAACTCGCTTATTGATCAAGAAGTGTAACTATACGAAGGCCGGCTCACGGAGGCGATGGTATCCCCGCCAACTTCGGATAGCGAAGAAACGCACCCGCAGACAAGCAGGGCCCTCGAATCACTTGATCGTTTGTATCTCTCTTGAATGACCCGGGGGCGACCCATGGTCCGGTAGGATAGGGGCCGAGATGGGAGACGCTTTTACGTCTCCCGCACCAGGGCACGGATGACAATCCCCAAAAGCGCCAGCGCCACCGCGCCCCAGAAGGCGGGCACAATGCCTTCCACGCGGAAGCCGCGCACGACGCTCGACGCCACCAGGATCATCAACCCGTTAATGACCAGCAGAAACAGCCCCAGGGTGAGAATGGTGAGAGGAAAGGTGACGATCTTGAGAAAGAGGCCAACCGTCGCGTTTAACAGGCCGATCACCAAGGCGGCGATCAGCGCCGGCCAAAGCCCCCGAACGTAAAACCCGGGCACCAGTTTCGACACCAGCAAAAGCGCGATGGCGCTGAGCGCCCAATGGACAAGCAGTCGGGCCATGCGTTTCGTTCCCTCCCGCAACCGCTGCCGATCGCTGGCCTGCACCCAGCCGCCCTGGCGCGCGGTTATCCTTCACCCAATCCATATACGGTAACGGGGTTCGGCCGAGGGCGCAACACCAAATGCGCCTTCGCAGGAGGCTAGTCGATTTCCTTCACCGCTTCGTCCGGTTCCCGGGAGGGATCGAGGGTCTCGAGCCCTTCGGCTTTGGCGGCTTCGATCAGGTGCGGAGAGGCGGAGACAAACGTGATCGGAGTGCCCTGGAACATGTCGCGCGCGGTCAGCGCGGCGCCCAGTTGGAGCGCCGATGGCCAGCCCAGTGAGGTCCGGTCGAGAAGCTGGCGCGCGGCCTCGAGCACCGCCGGGTTGAGCGGCTGCTGCACCGTGCGCGCAGCTTCGATGCGCAGAACGTCGAGCGCCGCTGCCGCATCGTCTGCGCTGATGTCGCCCGCTCGCTCCCGGCGGCGGATGGCTGCATACACTTCCAACGGTGTGCCGGCCGAGATCAGCTTGCGGTTATCCTCCACCGATTCCATCAGCCGAATGAGCGCCGCAGTGCCGGGCTCCTGCACAAACAATTTGGCGAACGCAGTAGCCTCGAGATAATACAGACTCACTCGACACCCCGCTCCTGCTCGATCACCTCGACCAGAGGCTCACCCTGGACGGCCACGGGATGGAAACGCGGCGTCTCCTCCGGCAGTCCCGCCTCAACCCGGTTCAGGCGAATGGTGGTGGTGGGGTACGCCGGGGTTTTCGGATTCGCGATCTTGCTGGTCAACACCACTCCCCGCTGAATTGCCTCGGCCAGCACCGATTGGCGCGCATCCGGGTGCTGATTCCAGCGGAAGGCCTTGCGGGGCAAAAATGAGTCGCGGAACCATTTAAGGGCGATGAAGGCATGACCGCCCCGCTCCGCTTCAGCCAGGGCGGCGCAAAGTTCCTTCACGCGCACGTCCATGTCGGCCGGCACGATGGCCTCCGGAACTTCCTCCTCGTCGAAAATCGGGGCGGCCGTTGCTCGCGCGGCGCGCACCGGGCGCGCGTACGATTCCCCATCCCCCGCGCGCTCAAAGTAGATGCGCACTTCATCTTCTTCCGGCGTCCACGTGTCCGCCGAGGCGTTGCGCCGCTTGCTGCGGCCGTTTTCGCTGCACAGTTCCACGACCGCGCGATACCCGGGAGGGGCCAAAAAGCGCAGCGCCCGCGCCAACCCCGGATCTTGCGAATACGCCAACTCTGTTAACGCCTCTTCGATAATCTCTTCTGCTGCGGGAATGCTCAGGTTGTTGCTCTCGATGCTGCCCTGCGCAGCCCTTGTCGATTTCATCGCGTCTCTCCATCTCTAAAAAACTGCGCACCGGCCGCGTTGGCGGGGTTTACCCCTCATCCAGCCTGTTTGGGCCCATCGCGGCGCCCTCAGCTTAAACGATTTTCTCACGCGCTGTTCCCGGCGCACCCTTTGGTAAGCCGGATCCAGCACGCTTTTTGGGGCCGGCAAGGAGGAACTGTAAAACTCCATATCCGCGTTCCCCGATGACGGCAAGAACGGTCTCCACTCCTCTAAATACTTCGGCTCGGCCGTTTTCCGCATCCGCCATTGCGCGTTCGGATCTTCAACCAAATAGACGGCGGACGCCCGACGTTCCCGTGGGAACGGTTGGGCGTGTTGAAAGCACCCTTATATCTGATATGTCGGATTCATGCCGGATCCGGCCAGCATAAAGGGAGCCCGTGGCGCTTTCTCGAACGTTGATCGTTGGCGCATGTGTCTATAGAGGCTCTTGACTTGCAAAAAAGCCATTTTTGCACGCTTCCTTTTTTCCCTCTGTTGTTTTCGAGAAACTTTACTCGTGCGACGGAAAACCTATACAACCTTCAGTTTACCCGAAATTGGCCCCTCGCGAAGGTCAAAAAGCAGTCCCGGTGCTTCAGTTCCCCCCGGTTTCGCTAAATTGAGCCTTTCGCGCTACCGGATGTCGAGAGAATTCGTACAATAGGAGTCATGCCTCGTAGCTGGCGATTTTTGGCGCCCCTGGTGTGGGCCTTGGCTGCAACCGGACTGCACGCCGATGGACCGGCCTTCGATCTCGCCGGTCCTAAGGTGGACGTGCACGTGAAGCGCGGGTCGGCGACCCTGCCCATCTCGGAAGCCCCGAATCTCTTGCCTGGTGACCGGCTCTGGATTCACCCCGACCTGCCGGAAAACCAATCCGCCCACTTCGTGCTGGTGGTCGCATTCCTTCGCGGCACCACCAATCCGCCCCCTCCGGAATGGTTCACGCGCGTGGAAACCTGGACCCGCGAAGCCCACGACGAAGGCGTGTTTGTGACTGTGCCCGCCGAAGCGCAGCAGGCCCTTCTTTTTCTGGCCCCGGAGACCGGCGGCGACTTCAATACCCTGCGCAAAGCGGTCCGCGCCGAACCTGGTTCCTTTGTGCGCGCCGATCAGGATTTGCAGGCGGCAAGCTGGGAGAGAATGCGCCTGGAAAACTACCTCAGCGATGTTAAAATCTCCTCTCAGACCGATCCCGCACTGCTCAAAAAGCGCGCCGAGACGGCCGCCCGCAGCCTGGGCATCAAGATTAATGAAAGCTGCTTCAGCAAACCCGCCGACCAGCAGGCCTCCTGCCTGTCGCAGAACTCCGAAGGCATGGTCCTAGACGACGCCAACGAACAATCCCTGGTGAATCAGTTGGCCAACGGCAGCGCTTTGGATCTGGTGAACCAGCTCAGCTCGACCTCCTTCGCCGGCGGAGGCGCATACAGCCCCTATGTGGGGGCCATCGTGGACACGGCCCGCATTCTTTCCTCTCTGCACACCGCGCACTTTCAGTACATCCCCGCGCTGGCGCTGCCCACCACCGACACTCTTAATCTGCGCTTAAACATGCCGCCTTCGTTTCGCAATCCCAAGTCGGTGGTGGTGATCGCCTTGCCTCCTATCGGCCCCGCGCGCCCCGAGCCGCTCTATCAAGTCAATCCTGAGGACGAATTCTGCGCCACCAAACCCGGCTTGGTGCTCGCGACCGAGGGAGCGCCGCTGGTCTTCGCCACCCAGTTAGCCCACAATCTCTTCCTGCACATTGAACCGCAAGTAAACGCCGCTGGCCCCTCGCCGGCAAGCCACGCGGTCGACTTGGCTGTCAATGCCGATCCCGTCCAAGGCGGTCTGGTTTTCGCCCAGCCCTCGCCCTCCTTGCCTCCCGGAGCGCTTAACGCAGAATTGCGCGGCAAATGGGGTTTCGACGACTGGGAGGGACCGACTTTCCATTTGTTTTCGCCCGAATCCGGCAAATGGGGGTTGGAGGCAAGCGACCAATCCGCTCTGGTGGTGGGCCGCGACGACACACTGCACCTGGTGGGGCAAAGCGCGCAATGCGTGCAGCAGGTCGAGGCGCAAATCCATCAGCGTAAGCCGGTGACTCTGTCCTGGACTTCCCCCAAGCCCGACATTGTGCAGTTCAAAGTGCCTCTCCAAAACGCCGCTCCCGGCCCCGTCGAATTGACGGTCCTCCAATACGGGCTGAAACAGCCCGATCGGCTCAAAATGACCGCCTACGACGCCGCGGCTTCCCTCCAGGGTCTGACCTTAAACGCGGACGATAAGCAAGCCACCCTGTCAGGAACGCGTCTTGACGAAGTGGCCATGGCCCGGCTGCACGGAATTGTGCTTACCCCCTCCACGCTCAGCCGTGTAGCGAATCTCGATCAACTGGTGCTGAAGGCCGGGGGCTCGACTGCAGGCTTGGAGCCTGGAGCCGATTACACCGCCGAAGTGGAATTGAAAGACGGCCGCCAGCTGAAGGCCCCTGTCACCGTCGAGCCGCCGCGGCCTCAAATCGTGCTGCTGAGCAAGGGCGTTCAGCCCAAATCCTTCAACGATCTGCCTCCGATGCAACTGGGCAGTGCCGACGATCTGCCCGTTGACGACCAAGTGGTTTTCTTCCTCAAGTCCAGCATGCCGGTGACTTTTCCGCGGACCGAAAAAGTGGAACTGGCCGCCGCCGACTCGAGTTTTGACACCATGCTCGACCTCAAAGACGGCAGTCTCATGCTCGAAGACGCCAAAACCGCCGAAGCCTCGCTCGAGCCCGTGGCGCGGTTCGGCTCCTCGGCCTTTGGCCCGGTGCGCGTGCGCGCCGTAGCCGCCGACGGCGAAGCCGGAGACTGGGTGCCGCTGGGAACTCTGGTGCGTGTGCCGGGTTTCAAGGAATTGCGCTGCCCGCGCCAGCTCGCGAAGCCTTGCCTGTTATCGGGTAGTAATCTCTTCCTGGCTATTTCCATCGCCGCCACGCCTCAATTCGATAATGCGACCCCTGTTCCGCCGGAATTCACGGGAACCGAACTCATCGTGCCCCACCCCTCCGATGGCTTGCTCTACGTAAAGCTGCGCGACGATCCGGCGACCGTTCAGACCGTGACGCTCCCGGTCACCACGATCACGCTGGCCGAATCGAAAGCGATCGCAACTGAAGCTTCGGCGCCCGCGGCCGCGGCCCAGCCCGCTCCCCAAGGTCCGGCTGCTGCCTCGCCTTCCGGCGCGCCGGAAACACCGCCATCGGCCGGACCGGCCAATTCGGAACCGGGCGCCGGCTCGCCCGCTCCGCAGACGCCGCAGCCGGGCAATTCCCCGGGTCCAGCGAATAAGAATTCCGACGATCATAATGGAGCGCCGACCCGAACCACGGCGCCCGCCGCTCCGCAAACGGCTGTGCCGGCGCCGGGGCAATCCGCTGCCGCGCCAGCCAAGCCTTCGTCGGCCGCTGCTCCCGCCGCCGCTGCACCCGCCGCTGCCGCCAGACCCTCCGCAGCTGGAGCTGCATCGAAACCCGCCGCTCCTGAATCCTCCTCCACTCCGTCACCGGCAGGCGGGAGTGGGATGTGACCAAGTCACTCGCAAGTTGAGTGCAATTGGGCCTATGCGGACCGCGAAGATCAGTGAGCTGAAGGCCAAGCTCAGCGCTCATATCAACTATGTGAAGAGTGGAGAAGAGGTGTTGATCCTCGATCGGAATACGCCTGTCGCGAAGCTGGTCTCTGCTGGACCTTTCGAAGAATATGGTGAACGGGAGCGCCGCCTCATCGCAAAGGGCGTTTTGACAACTCCGAAATCGCTTCGCAACAGAGCGAGGACATGGCCTTTGCCTGCCGGGCCGATGGTTTCCCAGGAGGCAATCGATCGAATGTGCGAAGAGCGAGACGACCGATGAGCGAGCCGGTGGCTTCTGGGACTCGAGCGCGCTGGTTTCTCTTTGTGTGCCGCAGATTCATTCAGCAAAGGCCATCGCGTTTTACCGGCGTTTCCGCGTCATCGCCTGGTGGGCAACGGAGGTCGAAATCCGGAGCCGATTGTCCCGTCTGAGGCGCATGGGCCAAATTTCTGTGGACCGGTTCGCCGCTGGTAAGAAGTTGGCCGCGAGTGTTGTCCGAGATTGGGCCGCTGGTGGTTTGACTGCGAACATCGTGCCGGACGCCTGTTCGCTGCTGGAGCTTTATCCTCTCCGCGCTGCGGACGCGTTGCAGTTGGCTGCGGCGCTTGAGGCCTGCGAGCACCAGCCGCGCGGCTACACCTTCGTTACTGCCGACCAACACCAGGCGGATGCGGCCCGCCGAATCGGGTTTTCAGTGGAAGCTCTTTAAGGCGAACGCCAGGATCGTGTATCGCCCCAGGTTCTGCGCAGGCTTGCCGCCCCTTGCCTCCCCAGTGACGATGACCTGCGCCCCTTATCTCTGCGCATCCTCAAACTCTTCGCGCCACGCCATCTGGATCGCTTCCAGTCGCGCTTCGTTCGATTTTTTCGGGTCATCCACGAAGCCTTCGAGTTCGGTCACATACCGGTGCAGGTCAGTAAACCGGACCGTGAGCGGGTCGAGGTCGGGAAACTCCTCCTGTAAGCGAATGCCGATTTCCTCTGCATCCGTCCAGTGCAGCTCACGCGGCATGGGATGGCTCCTTGATAAGTCGAAACTTATGAGTTTTCTTCCGCCAGCGTCAGGGGCTTGCCTTCGGAGACATAGTTACGGTTCCACTTAGGAATTTC
>JASHUH010000463.1 GCA_030040115.1 Acidobacteriaceae bacterium
CGCTGTTGGATGGCGGCAAAAAATAAACTCTTGAGGTGGGAAGATCGCGCGCGGTTTAAGGCGCACATGAACATCGAAGCCGACGTTAGCCGGGTGTCAGCGACATCGATGCATGCAAACAGGCTAGACCCAGGGCCTTGGGCATGGCAAGCAGGGAGATTCGCCGCTCAATTCTGGCGGCGCTCATTTCCAGACACATTCCAACCGAAAAGCCAAAAAGGAGAGCCGTGATTTGTTATCCGCGACCCGCGAAATGCTCACTGCTGGCTCTGCGGCGTCATGGCGAAATAGCCCCGGCGCACCTGCACCTTGTTGCCCTCGCCGCATTGCACAGCGATGTGCCGGAAGGTTCCGTCGAGCTTGGTGTTGCTGGGCGTGTATGTGGCCACGTATTGGGTGCGCAGTTCGTCTTCAATCTCGGAAAAAGCCGCCTGGAGTTTGGGGCCGTTGTTGCCCACGTCGATAAGCCGGCCGCCAGTCTCGTCGGCGATCTTCTTTGCCGCCGAGTACCCGTAATAGCCCATCCCCTGCATCCAGTACCCTGCGCGGTCGGCAATCAGGATCACATAGATGATGATGTTGTTCCGTTCCGCCGAGGCAATCGCCGCGTCAATCTTGGTGCGGCTGCCTTCGTCCTCGCCGTCGGTCAGGATAATCATCGCTTTACGGCCGGTTTCCTGGTTCAGCTTCTCCGTCGAGGCAAGGTAGATGGCGTCGTAGAGCAAAGTGCCCTTGGGGTCGCCAATGGTGGGCACGGGCCCGCCACCCAAGCCGGGAATGCCGGCTCCGTTGCCGCCCGCGGTATTGATCTGCGCCTTATTCATGGCGTGCGCCAATTCGTGGGCGCTGTTGGTAAAGTCCTGCAGCAGGTCTACATTCACGTCGAAGGAGATCAGGAAGGCTTCATCCTTCGACCGCAGCACCTGTTGCAAAAATTGGCTGCCCGCCTCCTGCTCCAGGGGCAAAACCCGCTCCTGGCTGCCAGACGTGTCGAGCAGAATCCCGAGAGTGAGCGGCAGGTCGGTTTCGGCAACAAACGTCTTGATGGTTTGGGGAACCTTGTCCTCGGAAATCGCGCAGTCGCTCTTGGTCAGGTGGGGAACCAGCTCGCCCTTTTTGTCTCTGACGGTGAAGAAGAGATCGACCAGGTTCACGTTCAGTTTGAACGTGGCTATAGGTTGTTGATCCGGCGGCGGAGGCGGCGCGGTGCTTACCGGCGGCGCGTCCGGAGAAGGAGCAAGCTGGGCCCAGCCGGCCGTGGGCAACCACAGCAGCACCAGTGAGAGTAGGGCAACTCCAAATCGGACCCGCATGATGGCGAATTAGACGGGCAAACCACGTCTAAGAGAGCATACCTCAATTGAAAAGGCCGCCGGGAGCAACCTGCACGGCCCGGCCGCGTCTGATACTCTGTGAGGTGTGCGGCGCCCGCCGCGCGGTTGGGGTCTGCGCGGAACGCACTGGCCGGGCGTAAGCAGGCAGTGTGCGGGGGTTGGAGGAAGATTTTCGCCGTGAAGCAATGGGTCTCAGCAATCGCTCTGGCTGCTCTTTTCGGTTTGGCTCTCCCTGTGAGCGAGGCAATCCCTCCTCAAACCCAGCAGTCCAGCCCGCCGAACGCTCCGGTGCCCAACGCTCCCACCCCGCAAGAAGCGCAGCCGTTGCCCGGCGCGGAGGGTCCGATCATTCCCGGCAAAGGGGCAGCCGCGCCCGCGGCTCCGCAGGGCTCTTCGACTTCCACCCCGGCCACGCCAGCGCCAGCGCCACCACCCCCGGCGAGCACCCAGCCGCCGGCTCAGCAAAAAGACCAGGTGCAGACCACGCCTCCTGAAGAAGGCAGCGGCGCCTTGACGCGCTTTGTCGTCAACGTAAATTTCGTCGAAGTTCCGGTGACGGTCAAGGATTCCAAGGGAAATCCCGTTGCCGGCCTCACTTTCCGCGACTTTCAGGTGTACGAAAACGGAAGGCGTGAGCCCTTGAGCGTCTTCAGCGTGGATCCGGAGCCGCTCTCCGTGGCTTTCGTCATCGACCAGAGCCTGCCGTCGAACATCATGGAAAAGGTGAACGACTCGCTGGGCGCCATTCAGGGTGCGCTCACCGCCTATGACGAGGCGGCGTTGTTTACCTACAGCAACGGCTCCAAGGAGTGGACCGGCTTCACCGGCGCACAAAGCGCGCGACTGCCGGCGGTGCTGTCGCTAGCCCAGGCGGTGGGCAGCGACCCCATGGTGCCGATCAACACCGGACCGCTGGCCGGTTGCCCGGTCTATGTGAACGGAAACTGCGCCGATCCCAACATCCAGCCCGGCCGCTCGGCCGGGAACCAGACCTTTATCACCATCCCCAAGGAAATTCATACCCTGAACGACGCCATCCTGGCGGCGGCCAAAGAGCTCTCCACGCGGCCCAAGGGCCGGCTGCGCATCATTTATGTTGTCTCTGACGGCAAGGAATACGGCAGCAAGGCGACCTGGCGCGAAGTGGTTCGCTATCTCCAGACCAACAAAATTGCCGTGTACGCGACGCTGGTGGGCGACTCGGCCCGCTGGGGTCAGGGATGGATCGACCGCCTGCACCTGCCCTTCACCATGTACGACAACATTCTCTACAAGTACACGGCGCTTACCGGCGGCGATATGGACGCGGAGGGCGGGGTGAATGGCATCGAGAAGAGCTACGCCAAAATCGCCGAAGAAGCGCGCTACCAGTACACGCTCGGTTACCTAAGCCACGAATCGATCTACGACGGGAAGTATCGCAGCATCGAGGTGCGCGTCGACCGGCCCAACCTGCAAGTGATCTCCAAGCCCGGTTATTATCCCTCGGCGCAAGATTACCGCTAGCGCATTCTCCTTCTTCCGCGCCTTAGTGGAATCCCCGCAGCCCGCGATTTTCTCGCAACTCGCACCCCCGCTCCGCAATTCCTTATCATCATTTTTGCAACGATTCGAGGGGGAGCAAGGCGCATGCCGGGACGGCGGGACTTTCTGCGATCGACACTGGCCTTACTTGCCGCAACGGCGTTGCCCGAGGGAACAGGCGCGACGCCACGGCGCGGTTCGGCAGAGAAACCAGGTGGAAAGCTTCCCGCCTGGGAGCCGGGCATCCTCGAGATTCATCACATCGCCACCGGCCGTGGTAACTCGACCATGGTCATTGGGCCGGATGGGACCACCCTGCTGATCGACGCGGGCGAAGCGCATGGCGCGGCGGATTCCATGCTTCCCGCCCTGCCCAATGCCAACCTTCCGGCGGGCCAATGGATTGCGCGCTACGTCCGCCGCCAGATGGACAGGATGGGCCAGAGCGGCCTCAACATTTTGCTGCTGTCCAATTTGCGAGGCGACCGGGTGGGCGATGTTGGCGCTTCCAGCGCCCAATCCACGCTGGGCAATTACAAACTCACTGGCGCCGCGAGTGTGGCCGAGGCCCTGGAGATCGACGAGATCATCGACCGCGGCTGGCCCGATTACAACTATCCTGCGCCGGCGCGCGATCCAACCGCGCTCAACTACATCGCCTTGGCCCGAAGCCAGGCGGAACTCGGAGCGAGCATCCAGCGCGCGCAACCCGGGTCGTCGCGGCAACTCGCCTTGCGCGTGCGTCCCGACCTCTATCCGCAGTTCGAAGCGCGCGTACTGGCGGCGAATGGCAATGTCTGGACCGGTTCCGGGGAAGCGTTCCAGGAGCATTTTCCGCCCCTGAAGGGTCTCTCCGCCAAGGAAATGCCCAGCGAAGAGATGTGCAGCATTGCTGTACATCTCAAGTTTGGCCGATTCCGGTACTACGCTGGCAGCGGCCTCACGTGCGACACCGCGCAGGGCCGCTCTCCCTGGCGCGACATCGAAACGCCGGTGGCGCAGGCGGCTGGTCCCGTGGCGGCCGCGCAAGCCGATCACGATGGCGATGCGGGCGGCTGCGGACCTTCGGCAGTTCGCGCCCTGAGGCCACGTCTTTGGGTGATCCCCACGTGGCGAACTTCCCAGCCGGCAGCCAGTGTGCTTGAGAATCTATTCAGTCGCGATCTCTATCTGGGGAAACGGTTGGTGTTCGCCCTCGATGCAGCCCCGGCGAACCTCGAAGAGACGGCGCCGTTCTCCGGCCGGCTGGCGAGCAGCGAAGGTCATGTTGTGCTTCGCGTGCCCATCGAGGGGCGCACGTTCACTGTATACCTGCTCAATGCGCGCGACGAACTGGGCCAGGTGAAAGCCATCTTTGGACCCTTCGCCGCAGCCAGCCTGGCATGATGATCCCAGGGCCCTCCTGCATACACAAAGACCTGTGCGCTTGCACAGGTCTCGTGGATACTGCCGAAACTCAATCGCCGGAAATTGCTCCCGCTTTCCCGTCTCTCGCCGGCATCGCGCTGGAAAGGGAAAGCGCGCCTTCGTCAGCTCTGCTTTGGCTCGATCCGGGCCGGAGCCGGAGCCGCGGGTGCGGTGGCCGCGTTCTGCTGCTGCGCCGGTTGCGCCGGCGGCACGGGATCGGTAATCCCCCGGATGCCCTCGCGGAAACCCTTTAATCCTTCACCCAGTCCTTTGCCCAGTTCCGGCAGCCGCTTGGCGCCGAACAACAGAAATGCAACGACAGCAAGCACAATCAGATGCCATGGCTGAAGTAGATCACCCATTCTATACCCCCTACGCGCCCTCATCCCGCGGGCGCGCCATATCAGTTCTTCTATTGTCGCACAAAAAAGCTCGCTGCGGCTGCCCCGGGCCCATGATGGGGCCGCAACGGGTCCGGTGGTCGCTTTACACTTTGCCCCGTGGCGCCACTCGCTCCTCTCCAGGGCAGCCATCGGCGCCCGCGGGTTACCCCAGCCCAAAGAGAAAGGACCAGACCCGGTGCAAGATAGCCCTCATCCAGAATTCACTGGAATGAATCTCAGAGAGAGTGGATTGCAAAACCAGGCACGAGGTTGGATTTCGAGTTCCCCGACGAGCGCACCAACGAATGGAAAGGACTTCAGAACGAGGCGGGACTGGAGACGATCTGAACTTCCTCGAGCAACGCCAGACCTTATATCGGGGTCTCATGGCTTAGCGCGGCGAGGAAGCGGGTGTTGGCAATGGATTTGTTCGTGATGAGAGCCATAGAGATCGCGAGCATATCTATCCGCGGCATCCCATGGTTCAGTAGCATAGCGTTTGCGATTAAAGACGGATCATGGAGGATGGGGCGATGAACACGGCTCAGGTAATGGCAATGGCGATCGTCGGCGTAATGAGCATTCCGCTGATGGGGCGGCAGTTTCGGAATGGAGAGATGCAGGACGCCAGTGGGTCATCGAGCCTGAGCGGCAGCGCCGGCTCACAGCCGCCGCAGGCGAATGCTCCGGGGCGGGACCCGGCAAGCGGCCCGCAGAGCGCCAATGCCGCGGCGGCGCACGCATACTCTCTGGTGGTGAGCGAAATGCGCCCGGTGAGCGGGGAGCTCGAAGGCAAGCTGAATTCGCAGAGCGCCAAGCCGGGCGATCGCGTGATTGTGAAGACCACGCAACGCATGATGACTGCCGACGGAACGGAAATTCCCAAGGGCTCTCGCCTGCTGGGTCACGTGCTTGCGGCACAGGCGTACGCAAAGGGCGGGGCGACTTCGCACTTGAGGATCGCCTTCGACCGCGCGGAGTTGCACGGAGGCGGGAACGTCGCGATTCATTGCATGATTCAGTCTGTTGCGCCGCCGCGCCGGGAGGCGAGCGACTTAGGGTCCGGCGGCGCGGGCGTGGGGATGGACAGTGGACCAGCGATGGGCGGAGAAGCCGGCGGCATGGGCGGCGGTATGGGCGGCCAGAGTGGCATGGGTCGGCCAGCCGGCGGAGCCATGGGCAACGGCGCGCCGGCCGCGGGCCAGGTAGACACCACTGTGGACACAACCGCTGGCGGCGCCGCGAATGCGACAAATCCGATGACCGCAGAGATACCGGCCTCGATGCCCGGGCCGATGTACGGGGTGGTGCAACTCAGCAATTCGCTTGCCCCTCGTTACACGGGCTTTCCCGGGGTGATGCTGCAGGCAGATGCGTCGGGCGCTGCTTCGGGAACCCTTTTTGCGGCCAACCAGAACATCCGCCTCGATACAGGAACTCGGGTGGTGCTGGGCATTGTGGCCACGGGTAATTAGAGGGCCGCGAAATAGGCGTCCGCTTCGGCGCCAGTTGCATGCCGGCCGCCATCGGCTCAGAGCGACGCCGGGGCGGAACGACGGTGCGGACCGGGGATATAGTCGAACGATCCTGAACCGCGGAGCCACGGCCCCGCCATCCGCCGCCGGCCAACGATTTGCCAACCCGACGAGCCCGGGATTGGGAAAGCCTCAATTGACGTAGGCTGGACGACCCAGCCGGCCCGTGACCGCGTTGAAAAAACCCTGCAGGTCTTCCTCCCCGCCCATGGTCAACCGGCGATAGACCTTCACGAGCGGAAACAGCCTGGATCCGCGCACTTCGATTGCCGGAACCGTGAAGGATTCGCCGGGATAATTCGTCATCTCCCAGTTTCCGATGTAACGGAGCCGCAGCATCTCGCCGAGATAACTGCCCCAGAGCCGCACTTCGAATTCGACATCCAGCTCCGGGCTCTCGCCCACCAGGACCAGAATCTCATCGAGCCGTTCAATGGATTCGGCGGTGAAATCCAGCTTTCTCCGAAAGCGTTTCCCGGCCAGTTCGGCTGCGGCGCGTGCGTAGCTCTCCATCATGGCCCCCAGATCGGGGTAAGCGGCCGCCTCTAAACGCTCACGGAACTGTGCGCGGTCTCGCATCCAACCACCAGAGTACACGCGCTAGCCGCGAGCCGGTAAATCCCCCGGATGGGGCACTCGCCCAAATGAATTGGAGCAGCATGACCCGGCTATGGCATCCTTAAAGGATGCGCGGAGGTCCCCAAGTGAAATGTATCAAGCTGCTCGTTGTGGCCGCCTTGATCAGCGTCGTTTCGGGCATGGCGCGGCCCGCGGGCCGCATCATCTACCCCGCTCCGGAACAAGCCAGAGCCGACATCGCCGCCGCCCTCAAGACCGCCGCGGCCAGCCGCAAGCGCGTTTTGCTCGACTTCGGTGGAAACTGGTGCCCCGATTGCCAGGTGCTCGACATTTATTTTCACAACGCTAAAAACTGGCCCATTCTCGACGCCAACTTTGTCCTGGTGCATATCAACATCGGCCAGATGGACACGAATCTGGATTTGGCCAGCAAATATGGTGTCCCGATCAAGAAGGGAGTGCCGGCGCTCGCGGTTCTCAGCGACCACGGCAAGTTACTCTACAGCCAGAAAAACGGTCAATTTGAAGCTATGAGACACATGCAGTCCTCGTCAGTCACCGACTTCCTGGTGCAATGGCGTCCGCAACAGCCGGGCTGCTCCGCCGTGATGCTGAACTGCTGAAAGGCAGCTTGCAGCTCGTCGATCCTGGCGCGGAAAAGTCGCACAGAGAGATGGCGTAGAGAGATTGTGCGGGTTGTGCTCAACGGCTGGCAAATTAGCGCGTCGCAAGTCCGGACCTTTCCTTTCTGGGCGGCGGTGAATCTCCCGGCTGACCCCGCTCCTTGCTTTGAGCAAGTGCTTGAAAACAGGAGAGTTATTTTTGCCATGAATTCACAAGTGTTTGAAAAGAAGCAACTTATTTTTTAACGGATCGCAAGTGTTTGAAAACAAGAAACTTACTTCCCGTTGACTGATAAGTGCCTGAAAACAAGGAAGTTATGTTTTCATGACTTTCACAAGTGTTTGAAAACAGAATGCTTGTCTGCATTCCCGTGCAGGTGTCTCAAATACTGATGCACGCTTTCGAGGGTTCTCCGATGATCGCTGGCAATTTCGATTGCTGAACCAGCGTAACGCAAACGAGGGTAATTACCGGCGCCAGGGATTTGTGGTGGAAAAGCTTTGAAATCAGGGAGAACGCTTTAGTAAGGGGTTGACTTAAGCACGCGGTTACCGGCTGCTGGCTTGCTGCCGGGCCCCTGTCCGGCTCCGTGAGAAGCTAGAGGCTAGGAGCTAGAAAGCGCCTCCATGCAATTCAATCTCGAAACCGCCTCCGTCAGCGTCGCTTACAAGTTGCTCATCGGGCTAATCGCCCCGCGACCCATCGCCCTGATCACCAGTATGGACGAGCGCGGTCATCTCAACGCTGCGCCGTTCAGCGCTTTCAATTACTTCGGAACCGATCCGCCGATTGTGGGGGTGGGCGTGCAGAACCGGCCCGACAGCGAATTCGCGCCCAAGGATACGGCGCGTAACATCCGGCGCACGGGCGAGTTCGTGGTGAACGTGGTCACCGAGGACATCGCCGAGAAAATGAACATC
>JASHUH010000464.1 GCA_030040115.1 Acidobacteriaceae bacterium
CCCAGTGGAAGATCTAGGGGGCAATCTCAAAGGCCAGGAGTTGGCCCATCGTTGCGTCGACGGTCTGGGCGAGGCCGAGCAGGGCGTCTGCCACGGCATGAAACGTATCCGTCAATCCGCATTGCCCTTCTCATGCTAACACCACGCCGGACTTTTCTTTTGACCCTGTTGTCACTCTATTATGCGAGGCTCAGTAATTATTTGCTAACATCAGTTTTTTCCGCGGGAAGGGCAAAGCGCTCCAGATTTACTCGGCCGTCTTTCCTGACATCAACCTGCAATACCTGATTGGTGAGGTCGCCATTCTTCGCGAACTCGTCCAGGATCAACCCGAAGATCTGTCTCTGGATGCCGAGGTTCAAGCCAAATGGTGCGTCGATGCAGACTAAACCGGCGTGCAGGCGCACGTCTGCGTATTCTCCGGAAGAACCTGGTTCATTCGCTGGACCGCGAAAGTCCGTGCCGTTGTTGGTAACAAACGTCCAGTCTCCCTCAAGGATGACGCGCTTGAGCTCCCAGTCCTTGGTGCCTGTCTTCCCGAGGTGATTGACGTGCGAACAGAGAAAGCCCTTCTGCTGAGCGTCGGACGCCAGCGAAGGGCTCAGGTTTTCGTCGATCAGGATTTTCTGCAAACTTCTAGCCTCCTATTGAGGAGCTACGAAGTCGCTTCTTGGAGATGGAGACCGACAGGCTCTTGGGCAGATGCCGCCGCCGCGGGCGGCCCCGTTGTGGGGTTGCTTTCGCGTACACCGAAGCCAGTTCGATCTGCGATGGCGTGAGCTTCGGGTAAATCTCCCGCAATTCCTCAAGCGGCGTTCCAGCATTGACCAGACCGGCAACATCGTACACCGGGATGCGCGTTCCCCGGATTACCGGGGTGCCGCGCAGTATCTCCGGGTCTTCGATGACCAGATCTTGTGCCTCCCTTAACTGGCTCAAGCGGCGTTCCACGTCGTCCCAGATGGAAGACAGCAGCACCTGTACGGTCCGGGACTCTTCGAACTTGCATTGACGAAGCTCATTCCAGGAGTGGTTGTGCGCCAGCGCGTTCCGCATCGCTTTGACGCGCGCACTTAAAGTCAACACGTCTTCCGTTTCGAAGTAGAAGGCGATCCAGAGGCAGGCGTCTTTGCGAACGGTTCGATTCTGCGACGCTTTGTAGAGCATCTTGGGCAGAATCCGTTTGTCGATCATCCGGTTGATCTTGGCAACGGTGACTCCTGCCGCGATGGCTGCCTCACTGGTTGTCAGATTCTCGATAGCGGCTTCCATTGGGCACCTCCACTTCACTATCATAATTCATCCCCTCCAGGAGAACAATTATTACTATTCGGTCAGAGGGGCGAAAGAGTTGGCAAGCGACGCACTTTCAGAGAGATACCGGCATAGGCTTAAGCAAATTCGTCATGGGCCAGCTTGGCCACGCGACTGGGCTATGCCAAAAAGTCCTGCAACATCGGGGTTCCGGCTGCCAGGAACCAACAACCAGGATGATTCTTTTTTCCCGGGTCGAGTATCTACCACCTCGATCCAAAGAGGTTAGACCGGCTCGGGATGGCACTTTGTTATGCGCGAACAGATGAGCAAAGTCCCATCTGAGCGGACAATAATACGGACATTTATGCGGACATAATTTGCTGTAATGTTGATAAAACGTTATGATATAAAATAAATTATGATGACCAATGATTCGGACTATATAGCGGACATTAAAGCAGTCGAGGATCGTGGCGAGGCGACTTCCCTGATGGAACCGATGCTCATCACCGAGTCCTCCCGCTTTCGTGGGGGGCTGACGGATCTTGCGCTGGAACTGGCTCAGAAATCGGCAGGATTTCGGCGAAGCCTGCCAGAGAGCCTGCTGACTTCGCTCGCGGATCTTGTCCGCTCGATGAATTGCTATTACAGCAACCTCATCGAAGGCCACGACACTCACCCGGTGGACATCGAGCGCGCTCTCAAGAACGACTACAGCAGGGACACGCGGAAGCGGGATTTGCAACTGGAGGCAAAGGCACACATCGTCGTGCAGAAGTGGATTGACGGCGGGGGGCTGAGCGGACGCGCGGTCAGCAGCGAGGGTATCCGCGAAATCCATTCGAGGTTCTGCAGCGAACTGCCTGAAGATTTGCTGTGGGTTGAAGACCCGCATATGAAAGAGCGTGTTCGCGTGGTGGGCGGAGAACTTCGAAGAAGGGATGTGGCTGTTGGTCACCATGTGGCGATCAGTCCCGGCGCAGTGCCACGGTTTCTCGGGCGTTTCGAACAGGTCTATGGCGGGGCAAGCAAGACGGAGTCAATCGTCGGAGCAGCCGCAGCGCATCACCGGCTAGCCTGGATTCACCCGTTCACGGATGGGAATGGGAGAGTGGCGCGACTGATGTCGCACGCCGTGCTGCTTGAGACGCTCGACACCGGTGCCGTGTGGTCGGTCGCACGAGGTCTTGCACGCAATGTTGACGCATATAAGGGACATCTGGCTGCTTGCGACGCGGAGCGGCGCAACGACCTCGATGGACGGGGTAATTTGAGCGAGGAAGCGCTTGCCGCATTCACGGACTTTTTCCTGAGAATCTGCCTCGACCAGGTTGTGTTCATGGAAGGGCTGATGCAGCCGGAACGATTGCGTGCGCGAATTCTTTTGTGGGCGGAAGAGGAGATACGGTTAGGGCAACTACCGCCAAAGGCCGGCAACATACTGGAGGCAGTGCTCTATAGAGGAGAATTGCCGCGCGCCGATGTACCCGCAGTGGTGAGGGCCGTGGATCGGCATGCAAGGCGAATAGTCTCTGCCCTCATCGAGCGCGGCGTATTGAGCGCAAATGGTCCCCGTGCTCCACTGCGCCTCGTGTTTCCGGCGGCACTAGCATCGCGCTGGATGCCCGGACTGTTCCCCGAAAAAACAGACTAGGGCGTAGCTTCCCGAAGATCTTCGATAACAGGGACACGCTCTCGGCAGAGCACGGCATTGTCGTGCACCAAGATTCACGATAATCGGATCGAGCCCTGGCGTAGGCGTGCATCGATGCGATCGAGGATGTCCGCATAAAGCGCTTTTGCGCCATCCAACAGCACAAGGTCCAGCGTGTCGGGAAGGTCATGTGCGAGTGTCTCCAGCGCGTCAAGGTGCGCCGCTGACTTCAATCCGTTGCACATCGAACCGTACCTGCCACACATGGAACCATCCTACGTTGCGTCGGCAGGAACAGCGTCGCCGCCAAATTTTTTTTGGACACTCAGAATCTGTAACTTAGGTCTGTTTTGCCCCAAATTCAGGGCATGTGGGGGTTGACGCGCAAGTATGGGTTGCGGCGAAAATAAAGCGAATATTTCACCATACCCTCCGCAGCCACAATCCGGCTCCAGATCGAAGAGGCGCTCGCCCGCAAGGTTCCTTCGGCGCTGACTCCTGCGCCGCAAGTGATCCGCCCGGTCACACCGACCGGAGTGAGAGAGATCGATGCGTTGCTCGACGGCGGTCTGCCAGTCGGCGCCATTAGCGAGATAACCGGCCCGGAAACCAGTGGACGGACAGCGGTCGCTCTTTCCTTCCTGCGGCACCTCACCCATGCAGGAAGAGTCTGCGCGTGGGTGGACGTTTCTGACACGCTCTCTCCCGAATCGGCGGCGGTAGCAGGGATCGACCTTACCCGTTTGCTGTGGGTGCGATGCGGCGTCTCCAAAGACGCAACGAAACCATCCGCCGATTACAAATTCTCGTTGCCGGAGAAGTACCTCATCGTAGCGTCCAAGAAGAAGAGACTGCACGGCGGAGGCTGCGGAGGCCATCCGCGCAACGAGGTCAAAGGACTCCCGAACGCAGTGAGCGGTCTGCTTCGGCCAGTGGCCATCGCGCCGCGCTGCGCGGAGCCGCAACGCAGAGTGCGAGCCGAGAGAGAGACCTTCGTACCGCAGGCGCAGCCGAGCCTGCCACGCGCAGGCGTGCGCTCTAATTCCAGCAAACCGTGGGCGCGTATCGAGCAGGCTTTGCGCGCGACGGACCTGCTTTTGCAGGCGGGAGGCTTCAGCGCCATCGTGCTCGACATGGCGAGCATCGCCCCGGAACACGCCTCCCGCGTACTGCTGGCGACATGGTTCCGCTACCGCGCAGCGGCTGAACGGACACAGGCGAGCTTCCTTCTCCTGACACAGCATCCGTGCGCCAAGAGCAGCGGTGATCTGCTTCTCAAGTTCCAGCCAGGCGAAGCGCGCCGGGATGAGTCAACCGTATTCACCGGTATCGAGCATCGCCTCGAAATCGAACGCCAGCGTTTCACGCAAGCGCCGACAAACGTGATCCCTCTTCGCAAGTCGCCGCAGCACGCCAATACCGCAGAGTGGCAGAGCCAAACCACCTGGGCAGGAGCGCGATGACGAAATCTGCTGAAATTTACGCCTGCCTTTATGCAAGAGAGTTTCCCACGCAGGCGCTGCTGCGCCTGCGACCGGAACTGCGCGACAAGCCGTGTGTGGTGATGGACGGCAAGCCTCCCTTGCAGGAGGTCTGCTCACTCACGCGAAAGGCGCGAAAACTCGGAATGGCGCATGGAATGACCCAGGTCGAAGTAGACACATTCTCCGGGGTTACTGTGCTTGAACGATCCGCGAGGGAAGAGGCTGCCGCACGAGAGGCCCTGCTCGAATGCGCGGGCTGTTTTTCGCCGCGCGTCGAAGAAGTGAGCTATGACCGCTCCTTTCTGTGCGTGCTGGATATTGCGGGAATGAAGGGACTGTTCGGACCACCGGAAGCGCTGGCGCGGAGCCTCCTCACGCGCGTCGGTGCATTGAGGATCACTGCCTGCGTTGCCGTGAGCAGCAATTTCCATGCGGCAATCGCTGTCGCCAAAGCGCCGTTGCCGTTGTCGGTGCGGGTCGTCCCCACCGGCGAGGAAAGCATGGCGCTGGCGGCATTGCCGCTCACGGTACTCGATCTCGGCGAGCAGCAGGCGGAGACATTTTTGTTATGGGGGATTCGCACGCTGGGAATGCTGGCCGCGCTGCCGGAGCGGGAACTCATCTCCCGCCTGGGACAAGCCGGCAAACGCCTGCGTCAGTTGGCCCGGGGCGAAGCACCGCACCTGTTTCAGCCGGTCGAGCCAGCCTTTACGCTGCGAGAGCGCATGGAACTCGACTCGCCCGTCGAAGTCCTCGATGCGCTGATGTTCGTGGCGAACCTGATGCTCGAACAGTTGATTCTCCGGGCAACGGCGCGCGTGCTTGCGCTTGCCTCGGTCAGCATCGCGCTCGCCCTCGAAGGTGGCGCTATCCATACCCGGACAGTCCGTCCCGCGCTGCCCACGAACGACCGCCAGATATGGATCAGGCTGCTGCATCTCGCCCTCGAAGCCCATCCCCCGCAAGCAGCGGTTCTCGGAGTCACGCTCGACGCCGAGCCGGGAAGCACCGGCCAAGTGCAACTCGGATTATTCTCTCCGCAGTTGCCGGAGCCGTCGCGCTTGGACATAACCCTTGCGCGCATCCGCGCCATCGTCGGCGACGAGAACGTAGGCCGTGCAGTGCTCACGGACACGCACCAGCTCGACGGATTCCGCCTCGAAACATTCAGTATTGACCCGTTCGAGATCCCCTCAGCGCAGCCTGCGGAAGCTCCGCCCGCAACGCTACGGCCTGCTATGCGGCGGCTACGTCCACCAGAGACCGTATTCGTGACTTTCCAAGGTCCCCGCCCCAGAGCCTTCTGCTTCCGGCAGCGGCGCTACTCCGTCGAACGCGCCTATGGCCCCTGGTTGACCAACAGTGAGTGGTGGAGCGCGACCCTATGGGGATGCGAGCAGTGGGACCTCGTTGCCCGCGCTCCCGATGGCTCCGCGCTCTGCGGCTGCCTGATGCGCGACGTGCTGCGGGACCAGTGGAAGATGGCAGGGCTGTATGACTGATCAATATGTCGAACTGCACGCCGCCAGCGCCTTCAGCTTCCTTCAGGCCGCATCGCAGCCGGAGAGCCTGATCGAGCGCGCGGTGGAGATGGAGATACCGGCGATGGCGCTGCTCGACTACAACGGCGTCTACGGCGCGGCACGCTTCCATACGACGGCGCAGCGCAACAATATCCGCGCGCACATCGGAGCGGAGATCTCCGTATCGAGCTTCGGGCCGCGACTGACGCCTCCCGCATGGCTGCCGCACCAGCATCAGAGCGAACCCGCACGAATCCCCTTGCTCTGCGAGTCCCGCGAAGGCTACCAGAATCTCTGCCAGCTCATCACGCAGTTCAAAATGCGCGAGGCTACCAAGGACGATGGCGCGGCGACCTTTGACGATTTGAGCGAGTACGCTTCCGGTTTGGTCTGTCTCACAGGAGGCGACGAGGGACCGCTGGCCGCGGCGCTCGCGCGCGGCGGCGAAGCAGCCGGCCGGGAAACAGTCGAACAGCTCACGCGCATCTTCGGCCGGAAGAACGTCTACGTCGAATTGCAGCGCCACCAAGAGCGCGAGGAAGAGTGGCGCAACCAGGCCGCCATCCGCATTGCACGCTCTCTCGGTCTGCCGGTCATTGCCACGAACGGCGTCCGTTACGCCACTGCCTATGAGCGCGAAATACAGGACCTCTTTACCGCCATTCGCAATCACGTAGAGCTGGATCAGGCGGGCCGTCTTTTGGCAATCAACAATCAGCGCCACATGCGAACAGCGCGCGAAATGGCGGTATTGTTCCGCGATGTGCCCGGAGCGATTGAAAACACTCTCAGTCTCTCTTCCCGCCTCGGCTTTCAACTCAACGATCTCGGCTACGAATTTCCGCGTTACCCGGTGCCGGAGGGAGAGACGATGGACAGCTTTCTCCACAAGCGGGTCGTGGAAGGCATCGAGTGGCGTTATGGTCCCAAGAATAGCCGGGATCTGACGGAGAAAGCGAAGAAACAGGTAGAGCACGAACTGGCGTTGATTGCCAGGCTCGGATTCGCCGGATACTTTCTCATCGTCTGGGACATCATTTGCTTCTGCAAGCGGCACGGCATTTTGATCCAGGGACGCGGTAGCGCGGCGAATTCCGCCGTATGCTATTGCCTCGAAATCACAGCCATCGATCCGGTTGGAATGGACCTGCTCTTCGAGCGTTTCCTGAGCGAGAGCCGCAATGAATGGCCGGACATCGATCTCGATCTGCCTTCAGAAGAACAGCGCGAGCAGGCTATCCAGTATGTCTACCAACGCTATGGCGAATTGGGAGCGGCCATGACTGCCAACGTCAGCACCTATCGTCAGAAATCTGCCGCTCGCAAGGTCGGCAAGGCGCTCGGCTTCGATGAGGAATCCGTGGGCCGGCTGTCGAATCTTACGGGCTTATGGGAATGGCGAGGAAAAGACGAGACGATGGCGCATTCTTTTCGCCATGCCGGTTTTGACGTTCATCATCCGCACATCGCCAAATATATCGAACTTTCCATGCGTATTCAGGGTCTGCCGCGTCATCTTAGCCAGCATTCCGGGGGCATGGTGATCTGCCAGGGACAGTTGAATCAGATCGTGCCTTTGGAACGCGCTTCGATGCCGGGCCGCACGGTTGTTCAGTGGGACAAGGAGGATTGCGCCGATCTTGGCATCATCAAGGTGGACCTGCTCGGACTGGGCATGATGGCCGTAATCCACGATTGTCTGCAATTGATTCCGCAACATTATGGAGAGCCTATTGATCTGGCGCAGTTGCCGGAAGACGAGGAGGTTTATCGCACCGTGCAACGGGCCGACACGGTGGGCATGTTCCAGATCGAGAGCCGCGCGCAGATGGCTTCCCTGCCGCGCAACAAACCAGACCGGTTTTATGACCTTGTGGTGCAGGTGGCCATCGTCCGTCCAGGTCCTATTGTCGGAAAGATGATGAATCCATATCTGCTACGGCGGCAGAAAAAGCAGGAAATCACCTATCCTCATCCATCTTTGGAGCCAGTCCTAGCGCGTACCCTCGGTGTGCCGCTCTTTCAGGAACAATTGCTGCGCATGGCCATGACCGTCGCCAATTTCTCCGGCGCAGAAGCGGATGAGTTGCGCCGGGCCGTCGGGATGCGCCGGTCATGGGAACGCATGCGGAACCTCGAAGGCAAGCTTCGCGAGGGCATGACCGTCAACGGTATCGATCCTGCTATGCAGGAGCATATCGTACAGTACATCAGTTCTTTTGCAGAGTACGGTTTTCCCGAATCGCATGCGGCCAGCTTTGCCCTCATTGCCTACGCTTCGGCCTACTTCAAAGTGAAATACCTTGCGGCGTTCACTGCAGCCATTCTCAATAATCAGCCAATGGGCTTCTACAGCCCTGCGGTGCTGGTCAAGGATGCACAGCGGCATGGCCTACGCATCAAACCCATCGACGTGCAGGTTTCGGAGTGGCCCTGCACTGTAGAACACGAGAGCGACGGAACGCTCTCGCTGCGAATTGGACTAGGCTACGCGAAGAGCCTCACAAAGCAATCCGCCGAAGCGCTTGTGTCGTCACGCCGGCATGATGGGCCTTTCCATTCGGCTGAAGATTTCGCCCAGCGTGTTCCCATGCTGAACCGGAAAGAATTCAAGCGGCTCGCGGAAATCGGCGCGCTGAACCGGCTCGACGGCATCGAGCATCGCCGCGATGCGCTCTGGCAGGTCGAGCGCGCCGGCAAATCGGAAGGTCCCCTGCTCAGAGACAGCAAGTCTCTGCGCGAAGATTCCGATGCGCAGCCATTACAGCAGATGAACGTCGAAGAGCGTCTAGTCGCCGACTACGCCGGAACCGGCCTGACGGTCGGCAAGCACCCGATGCATTACCAGCGTGCGGAGCTGCGCCACAGCAATATCCTGTCAGCCCAGGATCTCCGAATGTGCCGGGACGGGGAGTACGTCCGCGTGGCTGGCTGCATCATTGCGCGGCAGCGGCCAGGCACGGCCAAGGGATTCATCTTCATTTCGATGGAAGACGAAACGGGCATCACCAACGTCATCGTCACGCCCGATCTCTACGACCGGGACCGGCTGGTGGTAACGCGCAGCAAGTTTCTTCTGGTCGAAGGACCGCTTCAGAATCAGGACAATGTGATCCATGTGAAGGCAACGCGCCTGACTGCTTTATCCGACCGCTCCCTCGAAGTACGGTCTCATGATTTCCATTGATATCACTCGGGCCTGCTGCTTAAGCTGAACTCACGCACTGACAGAATTGGAGCCGAGATGGACGAACCAAAGTCTCTGGACAGCCTTTTTAAGGAAAAACTGTTCCGCATTCCATGTCTGTTAGCAGCCAACGAAGGAACTCAGACCTGACAGGCAGGCGCTGTTCCGTGTCAGAGGGTGTGGGCAAGGGATAGCCCGCCGCGGAATGCACGAGTACTCGGGCTTCCGGGTCTGTAATGTCCTGATCAAATTGGCTGTGGGCAAGTTCAAGGAGGCGCTTGTAGCGGTCTTCCTCAAACGGCCGCATCTCGACCATCATGTTCAAGAGTCTAAACATCGCCCATTAAGCCTATCGCGGCTCGCCGGAGGCTAGTGTACCGT